>JAZRJO010000001.1:0-6458 GCA_045645825.1 Acetatifactor sp.
ACCTCAGGTGGGTATTGTAGGTGAAATTCTTGTTAAGTTTTTACCGGCAGCCAACAACGATCTGGTAGGACTTTTAGAAGCAGAAGGTGCGGAAGCTGTTGTTCCCGATTTATTGGATTTCCTGCTTTACAGTTTCTATAACAATAACTTTAAGCATGAAGTACTGGGCAAAAGCAAACAGTCTGCCATGATTGGTAACCTTGCCAACGCTTTTCTGGAATATATACGTAAAGATGCCAGAAAGTACTTGGCAGCCAGCCAACGTTTTGACGCTCCGGCCCACATTGAAACATTGGCAGAATATGCAGCTCCTATTGTTTCCATAGGTAACCAGACCGGCGAAGGCTGGTTCTTAACCGGCGAAATGGTGGAATTAATCCACGACGGTGTACCAAACATCGTCTGCACTCAGCCCTTTGGCTGCTTACCCAATCATGTAGTCGGCAAAGGAGTTATCAAAGCCTTAAGACAGCACTACCCGGAATCAAACGTAGTCGCCATCGATTACGACCCCGGTGCCAGCGAAGTAAACCAATTAAATCGCATCAAACTCATGCTGTCCACCGCCCAAAAGAACTTAACACGCCAAACGATACTATAAATTGCCGCAAACCGCCGCCAGGGCAGGACTGACACGCCTTCGGCAGGGGGATTTCAGGGGACGGCAAGCGCAAGGAGATTTGACATCTGTAAAACTGTTAGAGTTACTTAGGGTTCCGGATTCACAAAAATGAAAGTGTTAGAGCACAAAATGACAACATGTATGAGCGCGCAGCGCGAGTTTTGTCGTTTTGTGCTCTGCCCTTAACTTCCATTTTTGCGAATCCGGAACCCTTAGTAACTCTTACTGTTTTGCAACTGCGAATCCCCTTGCGCTTGCCGCCCCCTGAAATCCCCCTGCCGAAGGCGTGTCAGTCCTGCCCTGGCGGCTCCTCTTGTGGTAACATACTAGCGTTTTGCTCTGTCGTAGGGTTCACCTAAGGCTCTGGGGGGAGCACTGTGGGTCGAGAAGAATATTAGAAGAATTAGGGTTAATGCATATGGTAAGATCATGATCAGATCGGAGTAGCTGCCGGGGAGGCCGGCGCGTTGTATCAGCTGGTATCCAAAGGATCTGGCAAAGCCGAAAATAAGGCATGCAGCCAGGGTTGGGATGATTTTCCAGCCACCAAAGATTAATGCCGCTATGGACAGGTATCCATAGCCCATGTAGATTCCGGGGGAATAATTGGCAGATATGGAGTAAGCAAAGCTTATTCCTGCCAGGCCGGATAAGGCGCCGGATACCATGACTGCCAGAAATCTTACTCTGGCTACGTTAATTCCGGCGGCATCTACTGCCTGTGGGTTATCACCGCAGGCTCTCAGGTGCAGGCCGTATTTGGTTTTGTAGAGTATATACCATGTGATTATTGCTACTGCCACAATGATCCACTCAAAGGGATATCGGTTGGTAAAAAAGGCTCCCAATATGGGGATTTGAGAAAGTATCGGCACTGTCCATCTGGGGGACACGCCCAGCACAAAACGGTCAGAGACAGTTCCAAAGGCCAGACGGTTTATGAGTTTTGTAAGGAAGGTGGTAAGGGCTGTGGCAAGGATGTTGATCACTACGCCGCTAATTACCTGATTGGCCTGAAATCTGATGCAAAGCAGGGCATGGAGCATGGAATAGAGCATACCGCCGATGATGGCCATAAACAGGGCCGCATAATAGGGAATCTGGGAATCCGGGGAAAGCAGATTTTTTAGCAGTACCGCAGCAAGGGCTCCCACAAAGGCACCTGTTCCCTGAAGGCCTTCCAGTGCAAGGTTGGTAATTCCGCTTCGTTCGGAGTAGATTCCGCCAACGGCCATCACAAAAAGGGGCAAGGCAAAGGACAGGCCTTCGGTTATCACCTTGTCAATCATTTAAGGATCCTCCTCACTTTATATTTGATATACTCACCACAGGCACTGAATAATAGGATACATGCGATGATCAGAGATGCAATCTCTGCATCCAAGCCCGTCTTGGAGCTCATATAGGTACTTCCTTTGCTGATCACTGTGATCAAAAAGGAGGAACAAAGGATACCAACCGGATCAGCATTTCCCAAAAGGGATACTGCCACTGCATCAAAGCCCAAACCCGCCAATACTCCGGGCTGGATTGAGGCAAAATACCCCAGGTAGTATGTAGCTCCTGCTACACCTGCCAATGCTCCTGAGATCACCATGGCCAGAATCATGTTTTTGCCCACAGCAATACCGGCATACCGGGAAGCTTTGGGGTTAAGTCCCACTGCTTTCAAGGCAAAGCCAAAGGTGGTCCTTCGAAACACAAACCAAAGGATTCCTGCTGCAAGGATCGCCCCCGGAATGCCCAGCGGAATATCACACTTCCATCCACCAATCGCTACATTCTTAAGAGTCAGCCTTGCCGCCTCACTGACCGGGTTGGACTGTCTGGACACGGGATTTAGGAATCTTGTATAGATCAAAAAGGAGACCACATACTCCAAGATATAATTGATCATGATCGAAGATACTACTTCATTGATGTGAAATTGATATTTCAACCATCCTATAAGTCCGCCTGCCAGTCCTCCCACCAAAAAAGCCACCAGGACCACCAGCGGTTTTGCAATCGTTCCGGAAAAGGCGCCATATCCTACGGTGGCTGATGCTGCCAATCCCGCTGCAAGCATCTGGCCTGACACACCGATATTAAACAAGCCGGCCTTTAATGCCACCGCCACAGCCAATGCAGCAAAAATCATAGGCGTCCAGTAATCCATAAAACTCAAAAAATCTGTGAGCATACTTCTGCCCCCTGCATACTTAGGCTTCCTTGCAAGCCCTGATCCCTGCAATAAGTTCCAGTATGCTGCAAAGGGGTTTTTGCCAAGAAGTGCAATGATAACCGCCCCCGCAATCAGGCTTAAAAGCACGGCCAAAACAGGAATGATCACTTTCTGATATTTCTCATTTCCCAGCACTTTTACCAAGATTTTCACTGTACTTTCACTCCCATCATAAATTCTCCTACTTCCTTTACCGAAAGGGCACCTGCATCTGCTATCCTTTGCAGCTCACCGTTATAGATCACTGCAATGGTATCCGCCAGATTCATGATTTCCTCAAGTTCTAACGAAATCAAAAGAATCGCCTTCCCTTGGTCTCTTTCACGAAGAATCTGCCTATGAATCCTTTCAATGGCACCGATATCCATCCCTCTGGTGGGCTGTACGAAAATCACCAGACAGTGATCCTGCTCCAATTCCCTTGCAATGATCGCTTTCTGTTGATTCCCACCACTCATGGAACGAACCACTGTCCTGATTCCCCTACTGCTTCGAATATCATATTCTTGGATCAACTTTTCACCAAATGCTTCCATCTTCCCATGATCAAGGATTCCACCCTTAGCAAAAGGCTCTCTGTCAAACTTTCTGAGTACCAGATTGTCCGAAAGTGTAAAATCCAGAATCAGACCATACACCTGCCGATCCTCGGGAATATAAGAGATCCCTTCTGAAACCCGCTTACGAATGGTATAAGCTGTGATATCTTTCCCATTCAATAGAATCTTTCCTGCCGATAAGGGTAAGATTCCGGCGATGGCGTCTGCAAGCTCTACCTGACCATTTCCTGCCACGCCGGCTATGGCCAAAATCTCTCCTTCCCGAATTGAGAAAGACACATTCTTTACCACTTCAAACTGATTGTTATCCTGAACCGTCAGATTTTGTACACATAACACTTCTTTCCCGAAACGTGCCGGCTGCTTGTCCATCTTGAGGGATACATGGCGCCCTACCATTTTGCCTGCCATTTCTTTGGCAGATGCTTTGGACACATCCAGCACATCCACCAATTTACCCTTGCGCAAAATGGCACACCGGTCTGCCACCTTCTTAATCTCCTCCAGCTTGTGGGTGATCAGAATGATGGTCTTGCCGGCTTTCTTCAGCCCTTTGATGATCTCCAGCAAAAAAGCAATCTCCTGAGGCGTCAAAATGGCTGTTGGCTCATCAAATATCAACACTTCCGCCTCACGATACAGCATTTTCAGTATTTCCACCCTCTGCTGAACTGATACATTCACTTCCTCAATTCTTTTTGTGGGGTCCACCTGAAGTCCATACCGCTTTGACAATTCATCAATCTGTTGATTGGCTGTTTTGATATCTACATATGGCAATATGCCCAGAAACTTCTTCTGCGGTTCCACTCCCATAATAATATTCTCTGCAATGGTATCATCTGCCACTAACTTAAAATGCTGATGCACCATTCCGATATGGAGCTTTGATGCATAGCTGGGAGAATAGATCACCTCTTTCTTCCCTCTGACATAGATTTCCCCCGCATCAGGTTCATACATGCCGAAAAGTATACTCATCAGCGTAGATTTGCCGGCACCATTTTCTCCCAAAAGCGCATAGATTTCCCCTTTTTTAATCTGTATCGTCACATTGTCAACGGCCACAATACCCGGAAATCTCTTGGTGATATTCTTCATTTCGATCATATATTCTGACATATATTCTGACATATTTCCACATCTATTCCTCCGGATTTGCCGTTGCCGGAACCACTTCGCCATTCTTCACTTTCGCAAATGCTTCATCCATCTTTGTAATGGTATCTTCTGAAAGCTGATGTCTGCCCCCCGCCTTCACATAACCGGTGGAATCTGTATCTGCCCCCAGAAGAGCATTCTCACCCCGAAAAGTACCTTTTTTGATCTTATGCAACTGCTCCTCCACATTCTTGTCCATCATTTTCAGACCGGAAGTCAAAATAATATTACTGCTGCCATTCGCACCATCGTCAAACTGATCCACATCACCACCGATACAGAATACATTCCCTGCTTCTTTTGCCGCTGTAAACACGCCGTTTCCGGACGCTCCCGCCACCACAAAGATCACATCACATCCCTTATCGATGAGAGCCTGTCCTACCACTTTGCCCGTAGCTTCGTCTGAAAAACTTCCCACATAATTGCCTCCCACAGAAGTGCCCTTAGAATCTATCCCAGCATAGGAAGGCAATTCCACAATCTCAGCGCTTGTCCCATACTGCTCATTGGCATAGGATACGCCGGACAGAAAACCATATTGATAGTTCACGTTAGATGGATAAGCCACCCCATTCACCACTGCCACCTTACCGGACTTGGTCTCAAGTGCCGCTGCCATCCCCGCACAGAAACCACTCTCCTGCTCCTTGAACAACATAGCATAAATATTATCAACCACCACCTCGTTGCCTGAAGCATCCACGGGATAAGAATCTACCAAGATAAAAGAAACCTCCGGATTGTCCTCTGCCAGCTCTGCTATTCCTGCAAACTGAAAACCACAACAGACTATCACATCATAATCCGCCACAATATCTGCCACAGCCTGTACAGCCGATGCCACATCACCACTTGGCTCTTTCACCGGCGTAATGGAGCTCTCCGGATTGTCCGCAATAAAAGCCAGAATTCCATCATAGATATTCTTGTTAAATCCATTATCATCCACACCGGAAGGACTGCTGACAATGGCAATCTTCATCCCATCCATGTAAATTTGCTGGCCACTGCCACTTTCTGTCCCGCTACTCTCTACATTACCATTCTCCGGTTTTCCACATCCCACACTTATTACTGCCAAAATCACACATAACAATAGTACTACCATATTTTTACAATTTCTTTTCATAAATTCTCCCATATATTTCCTATAGATACACGACTGAAAAAGCCGCATATGCACCCACTAAGGACATACACGACTTTCTTAACGGCCAGCTATGAAGCATTGACCATTCTCAGATCCAGATACTGCTGTAAAGCCTCTCTTGCTTCTTCTGCACTCAAACCTGCTTCTACAATGAGATCATTCACTGTGTCCAGGTCCTTTACTCTCTTCTCTTCGTACAGCGCTTCCAGCTCCTTCTTCTCAGATTCGATCCTGGTAAGCAGCGCAGAGATCAGCTCCTGCTTTAACGCAATTCTTTCTTCCACAGTTTTCTTAGGTCCTCTTGCCATATATACCTCCTATTTATGCGACTAAAACTGCCATAGATTGGTTACTAACAGTATATGGACAAGATTGGGAAGATATACCTTGTAATTATAATTCTTTAATTTTATTGACTTTATAAAGCCATTGCAAACGTCAATATAATTGACTACAACCTAAAAATAAAGTATAATAAATTTATAAAAAGTACATCTCAATGCTATCGGAAAGGATATATGAATGAAAAATGTATTTAAAACAAGAAAAAAGATAGTAACGTTTCACATTGTGATCTCCTGGGTAAGTATTGCCTTCTCGCTTTTAATGCTATTTGAAGGACAAAAGTTTTTAGTTTGATTAGGAATCCTTGCTTTCTCCCTATGCCAAGTAGTTTTTATTGTTCTTTCTGTGCGATATTGGCGTTGCCCCCATTGCAATGACCACTTCCCAATAAAC
>JAZRJO010000002.1:0-2226 GCA_045645825.1 Acetatifactor sp.
CCCTGGCCAGGATAGTGTCCTTATCACAGTCGATGGAGAGGGATCTCACATACTGGTAATGGCCCGAAGTATCCCCTTTGCACCAAAGCTCCTGACGGCTTCTGCTGTAATAGGTCATTTTACCGGTTTTCAGGGTGGCTTCGTAAGCTTCTTCGTTCATATACGCCATCATCAGCACTTCCTGGGTCTTGTAATCCTGTACGATCACAGGAACCATACCATCACTGTTTAATTTAAACTGTGACCATGTAAAGGCCGGAGTCAGACGCTCTACGGGGATGCCGTTTTCCTGACAAAGGTCTTTGACAGACAAGATTTCTTTCACGTTATCATTCACCATATTACCGGTGATGGCGCATATGGTCTCATAGGAAAGGATCTCTAAAAGTTTATTCAGTGCCACTTGGCTGATCTGTACATACAGAGGCAGATTGGTAAGTGCCATAGTCTCACGGATCTGGTGAGGATTCATCAGGAGAATGGCAGATGCATACTGCTCTACGGATTCTTTGTTCTCTGAAAGTACGGCAAAATCATCGCAGGATACCAGAATCTTGTCTTTACCGAATTTCTGGGATACTTCTTGGGTAATGGCTATATTGGAGGCTTTTTCATAGTCCAGCACGGCTTTCTTGCAGCCAGTGTAGAGAATTTTCTTGATATCCTCCATACGCTTTACGTTACCGGCACCGATCACATCCACTTCCACTGCGGCACAGATTTCCTTCATCAGATCAAAGGCTTCGTCATGAAGGGCATCCGGGCTCTTTTGTTCAGTTTCTGCGATGCAATCATCTGTACAGATGCCTTCCGTAGTCTGTTCGGAAGCTGCTACCTCCGACAGACCAAAGACGATGATTTCATCTGCATTATTTTCACTGTAATACCTTGCCAGTCTCACAGGATCCATATCTACGATACTGTGATCTGTCAGGCTGCGTACAGCAAGACCACGATAAAGATAAATGCAGGGGACAAATTTCCTGTTCATATATGTTAATTCCTTTCCTTATAAGGTTCCCTTGGTGCTAAGGACACCTGATACACGAGAGTCCATGGCGGTTGCCTGATCCAGTGCCTTGGCAAATGCCTTAAACATTGCCTCTATCATGTGGTGTGAGTTGTGTCCCGACATCATACGGATGTGCAGATTCATGCCGGCACTATAGGACACTGCATAGAAGAATTCTCTCACAAGCTCTGTATCCAACTCTCCCACTTTCTCAGAAGGGAACTCACAATCAAAGACAAAATAGGGTCTTCCACAAAGATCCACTGCACACAATGCCAGTGCATCATCCATAGGCAGGATGAAGGAGCCATATCTGCAGATGCCTTTCTTGTCACCGATGGCGTCTTTAATGGCCTGGCCAAGCACGATACCGGCATCCTCAACTGTGTGATGTCCGTCCACATGAAGATCTCCTTTTACCGTACAAGTAAGGTTGAAGAAGCCATGTCTTGCAAAACCTTCCAGCATATGATCAAAGAAACCGATTCCGGTATGAATGGAAGCGGTACCGCTTCCGTCCAGATTCAATTCGATACTGATATCAGTTTCTTTGGTAGTTCTATTTATCTTTGCTATGCGTTCCATACGATACCTCATTTCTGCGCCCTTCTTGAGCATAAACTATCTTATTCAAATCTTACTTTAATACTATTGGCATGGGCTGTCAAGCCTTCGCTCTCTGCAAAGAGCTCGATCTCCTTATGTACCTGCTCCAAAGCTTCTCTGGAATAAGAGATGATGCTTGTCTTCTTGATAAAGTCATCTACATTTACCGGTGAGAAGAATTTAGCTGTGCCATTGGTGGGCAGGATGTGGTTGGGTCCTGCAAAATAGTCTCCCAAGGGTTCAGAAGCATACTCTCCCAGGAAAATCGCTCCGGCGTTGCGGATCTTGGTCATGATCTCAAATGGATTGCGAGTCAGTATTTCCAGGTGCTCAGAAGCGATCTCATTGGCAGTCTCGATTGCCTGGGTCATGTCCTCAGCTAACAGTATGTAACCATAATTATCCAGTGATTTCTGAATGAACTCGGTTCTGGAAAGCTCTGCCGTGAACTTGTCTACTTCTTCTGAAACCTTTTCTGCCAGCTCTTTTGAAGTGGTGATCAGGATGGCACTGGCAAGCTCGTCGTGTTCTGCCTGAGACAATAAGTCGGCAGCCACATATCTGGGATTGGCAGTCTCATCGGCAAGCACCAGGATCTCACTGGGACC
>JAZRJO010000003.1:0-2945 GCA_045645825.1 Acetatifactor sp.
CAAGATTCAGGGCTTTCTGATTGCAGCAGCCAAAGATGCCGCGGATATCATTGGACGTGATATCCCCCAGAATCCGGTCGGGAGAATAGATGATCATACCGGTCATTTCGCCGGGTTCTCCATTTTTGCCCTTTTTGATGGCGACGATTTCAGTCTGATACAGGGTGCCATCATTCATTTCCATCAAAGTGCTGGTGTCGATGTCGTTGATGCCGTGACCAAGGGCACCAAAATTTCCCTCCGCATCAATAAAAGTCATGGTGCCTACACCTTGCGCATTGTCTCTGATCCAGGCTCCAATCTTATAGCCCCCGTCTTCACTTTTCTTTGGCTGTACCTTCACATCCATGGTTTGTCCGTCACGCTCTATGGTCAGGACGATTGGCTCATAACCATTGGCTTCGATTGCTTTGATAAATTTATTTTTATCGTTCATCGGTTCTCCATTCATACATCTGATGTAGTCTCCGGAACGCAGGATATTTTTACATGGAGCGCAATCGATTCCGTTTTGATCAGTGAATTGGCCTATGCCAATTACCAGTAAGCCATCTGTTTCCACGTAGATTCCCACCGGTAAGCCTACCGGGATCAATTCCTGTTCCTCTATCACCTGAATGTCTACTTGCTTAAAAGGAATCCAGCCAAACAATTTGACATTCATTTGGTATGCGTCTAAGGTGCCGGGTTTCAGCGTCACCGGATTGGCCAGGTCAATGATGATAGACTGTCTGGAAATGTTGGAATCCTCCTGTTCGCTGACTGCTGCCACCTCGGCAGTCAAAGGAAGCCCCAGGTTCAGGGATTGCTCAATACCGGATTTGATCCGGATGACAGAAGGTACCTTCTGATAAATTGCGGCATACCCTGCGGCCATGAGTGCAATGCAACTGAAAACAAACGCTGCGCCCAGACAACAGCGGTAAAGTTTTAATCTTCTTTTTCTTTCTTTCCAGCTTTCTATCAGAATGATCATATCCTGAGAAGCTTTTCGTCTGATCTGTTCCTGGTCGTCATCCATCCTGCCCATATTCACACACTCCATTTTATTATTCAGTAATAGTATGGACTGTTTTGGGAATTTTATAAGTGTTGACAGATTTAGAATTAAAAGAAAAGAGGCACTCGAAAATGCCTCTTGCTGATTTGTTAAAATTGCGTTATTTCTTATTTATGGCAGCCCTTTTACGAAGGGTAGGATCCAGTATTTTCTTACGAATCCGAAGATTTAAGGGTGTTACCTCCAACAGTTCATCCGTATCGATAAAATCCAGTGCCTGTTCCAGACTTAGGATCTTAGGCGGTGTCAGTCTAAGTGCCTCGTCTGCGCTGGAAGATCTGGTATTGGTCAGCTGTTTCTTCTTGCAGACGTTTAACTCGATATCCTCGCTGCGTCCGGTCTGTCCTACCACCATGCCGGCATAAACTTTTTCTCCGGGACCGATGAAGAGAGTACCACGTTCCTGGGCGTTGTAGAGTCCATAGGTGATGGCTTCACCGGCTTCAAAGGCGATCAAAGAGCCAAGCTTACGATATTGGATATCCCCCTTATAAAGTCCATAACCATCAAATACTGTATTCAGGATTCCATTTCCCTTTGTATCAGTCATAAATTCCCCACGATAGCCGATCAGGCCTCTTGCAGGGATGGAGAACTCCAGTCGGGTATAGGTGCCACCGGTAATGGAGCCCATATTACGCAGTTCCCCTTTGCGCTGTCCCAGTTTCTCAATGACGGCGCCTGCAAAGTCATTGGGTACATCGATGTAAGCAAGCTCCATAGGTTCGGTTAGCTTGCCCTTTTCATCATGATGATAGAGCACTTCTGCTTTGCTCACTGCAAATTCATAGCCTTCTCTTCTCATATTTTCGATGAGAACTGACAGATGCAGCTCTCCGCGTCCGGATACCTTGAAACAGTCAGTCTCGTCTGTTTCCTCTACGCGTAAGGATACGTCGGTATTAAGTTCCCGGAACAGTCTGTCCCGCAGATGGCGGCTGGTTACAAACTTTCCTTCCTTTCCTGCCAGAGGAGAGTCGTTTACCATGAAATTCATGGCAATGGTAGGCTCGCTGATCTTCTGGAAGGGGATAGGATCCACAGCATCCGAAGCGCACAGTGTGTCGCCGATGTGTAGGTCACTGATGCCGGAGATGGCTACGATGGAGCCTATGGCGGCTTCTTTTACCTCTACCTTGTTAAGTCCGTCAAATTCATATAACTTGCTGACTTTGACTTTTACCTTTTTGTCGAGCTCATGGTGGTTGCAGATTACCACTTCCTGGTTCACACCGATTTTGCCATTATCTACTTTACCGACGCCGATGCGGCCTACATATTCATTGTAGTCAATGGTACTGATCAGTACCTGTGTGCCGGCTTCAGGGTCACCTTCCGGAGCGGGGATATAATCCAGTATGGTCTCAAACAAGGGCTCCATGCTGGTTCCGGGTTCGTGAGAATCCAGGGAAGCGATGCCTGCCTTGGCGGAAGCAAACACAAAGGGACAGTCCAGTTGGGAATCATCAGCATCCAGTTCTAAAAATAACTCCAGTACCTCATCAATGACTTCATCGGGTCTTGCTTCCGGACGGTCGATTTTGTTGATGCATACGATTACGGGAAGCTTCAGTTCCAGTGCCTTTCGGAGCACGAACTTGGTCTGGGGCATGGCACCCTCAAAGGCATCGACCACCAGAATAACTCCGTTGACCATTTTCAGGACACGTTCTACCTCGCCGCCGAAATCCGCATGACCCGGTGTGTCGATGGTGCCGACCTTGGTTCCCTTATACATAAGAGGAGTGTTTTTGGACAGGATCGTGATGCCGCGTTCTCTTTCGATATCATTGGAATCCATCACACGCTCCGCCACCTCCTGATTTTCGCGGAATACACCACTTTGCTTTAAAAGTACGTCTACCAGTGTTGTTTTACCGTGGTC
>JAZRJO010000004.1:0-7537 GCA_045645825.1 Acetatifactor sp.
ACTGTGATCCTGAAGAACTGGATTACATCATCCCGGGTAATGATGATGCTATCAGAGCAGTAAAACTGATCGTTGCTAAGATGGCAGACGCTGTTATCGAAGCAAACCAGGGTGAAGCAGTTTACACTGAAGAAGATGTTGTTGTAGAAGCAACTGATATCGAAGAAGTAGCAGATGCAGAATAATTGATTTATAATATAAATGGAGGAATAAAAAATGGCAGCAATTACAGCAGCTATGGTAAAAGAACTGCGTGAAATGACCGGCGCAGGTATGATGGATTGTAAGAAGGCTCTGAACGAGACCAATGGTAATATGGAACAGGCTGATGCGTTCTTAAGAAAGAACGGACAGGCTAAGGCTGAGAAGAAAGCTAGCAGAATCGCTGCAGAGGGTATCTGCCGTATCGCTGCTAACGGGGACGTCACAGCAGCAGTTGTAGAAGTAAACTCTGAGACGGACTTCGTTGCTAAGAACGAAGAGTTCCAGAAGTTTGTAGAAGCAGTTGCAGTTCAGGCTGTGAATTCTGATGCGGCTGACATGGATGCTTTCATGGCTGAAGCATGGAATGCTGATACCACCAAGACTGTAAATGAAGCTTTGGTTGAGAAGGTTGCAGTGATCGGTGAGAAGCTGAGCATCAGAAGATTTGAGAAGGTTGTTGCCGAGAATGGCATTGTTGCTTCTTATGTACACGGCGGCGGAAGAATCGGTGTTCTCGTAGAGGCTGCTACTGATGTGGTAAATGATGCGATCAAGGAAGCACTGACCAACATTGCTATGCAGGTTGCTGCTCTGAATCCTAAGTATGTTGCTACTGGTGATGTATCTGAAGAGTTTAAGGCTCATGAGATGGAGATCATCGCAGCTCAGATCGCTCAGGATCCTAAGATGGCAGGTAAGCCTGAGAAGGTTATTCAGGGTGCTGTTATTGGACGTCTGAACAAAGAGCTGAAAGAGGTATGTCTGTTAGAGCAGGTATATGTTAAGGCTGAAGACGGTAAGCAGACTGTTGCTCAGTATGTAGCTCAGGTTGCTAAGGAGAATGGTGCTAACTTAAGCATCAAGAAGTTCGTTCGTTTCGAGACCGGTGAAGGTATGGAGAAGAAGAACGAGGACTTCGCTGCAGAAGTTGCTGCCCAGATGAATAAATAATTCGACCAAAAATAGAAAAAATAGTTGACGGCTGATATTTTTGTGGTATAATATTATGTGTGTATATTTTGCTATGCATATAATAATCCAATCAGTCATGTTACTAGTGGTACTGAAGGGAGGTCGGGTGTAACTATGTCAAACGTAATCGTAAAAGAAAACGAGACTTTAGATAGCGCATTACGTCGCTTTAAGAGAAGCTGCGCAAAGGCTGGTATTCAGCAGGAGATTCGTAAGAGAGAGCATTACGAGAAACCTAGTGTTAAGCGTAAGAAGAAGTCTGAAGCAGCTAGAAAACGTAAATATAATTAATTTATTGAAAAGTCCTCAATCAGATAATGATTGAGGACTTTTATGTTATCAGGGGCGTCCTTATTTTTTATAATTAAAATTAAATGACAAATTTAATGTGTGATCACGAGCCTTTCACTGTTTTAAAGTGGTTTTTGTACATGAAATAAAAGTTTAAAAATAATGATAGTTACGTGCTAAAAACAAACAATATATTTTGAAGTCTGAAAAAATGACATATATTGACATATATACTGAAATGCAATATAATTTGAATATATAAAATTGTTCAATGGATTAAATAGTACAATTGCGAAGTTGGCAATTGACTAGTTTATACAATTCAAAACAAAAAGGAGGATGGGGAATGCGGGAGAAAGAGAATAGAATCATGAAAATAATCGGAGTTATAACCGCTGTGGTGGCTGTAATGGTACTTATGATAGTGGGCTTCCATAATTCGTTAGATTATTCGTCGGATTATTCGTCAGAATATGATAAAATGGAAGATCGTTTGCAAGAGATCGTGTGGGATGAAATTTTCAGTGTGGATGAGAGAAACTGTGTTAAAACCAAAGAGTGTGACTGGCTTGTTGTGAAAGTGTACTATGATGTGAATTTGAGTGGTTTCGGAAAGTTTTGTCCTGTATGTGGTAGTGGCTATTAGTATATTTCCTGAATGTTAACTGACGTTGTTATTTTCCGGAGGAACATAATATGGTGAAGTGGATAAAGAGAATCTTGTTAATAGTGATATTTGCAGTTCTGGTATATTCTATATTATATATTTTGAGTGCCGTATATAATAAAAAGGCAATTGAGGCGGATGTCATGACTTTTGAATTACAGCAACTATACAAAGACGGAGAGTTTCAGTTTGGCGATTTTAAGTGGGGAATGTCGGTGGAGGAAGTTAATGCACAGATGCCTTATTTGCTGGAAAGCTTTACAGAATCCTATACGAATCGTAAGATTATCGAGTATACACCACAGAATACATATGTTATGGATGGAAAGAAATGCAAAAGTTTTTTTCAATTTGAAGAAGAAAAATTGACAATGATTCAACATAGCTTTCGTGTGGATGAAGATTATGAAGAATGGTTTGAGATGTTGATAGAGCAATTGACCCTGTTATATGGGAAGGAAAGCGGTAAAACAGAGCTGTTTGGTGAAGAGAATAAGATTAACAGTATTGGATATAGATGGGACACGTCCGAGACAACTTTACAGATAGTTCTGATAACAGGAAATACAGCATCGCACCATCCATCTATAATTATAAGTGTGGCAAAGAAGTAGAAATCAAGCCCCCTATTCTGTTGGAAAAAGAGTTAAGCAGTCATATTGTTCTTCGCAACACCATATCTTATACTATATTAGTTTATATGTAAAGATGTGGAGTGTATATATGAAAAAAAGGAAATGGAAAATTGTAATAGTATTTTGCCTGATAATGTTGGGTGGTTTTTTTTCGAGAATAAAAGTATGTGCGAAAGTTAATATTAATGCTCCTTCCGGGATTCTGATAGAAGCTTCTACCGGAGAGGTGATTTATGAGTTGAATTCCACAGAGCACAGGAGTCCGGCAAGTGTTACAAAGATCATGACGTTACTCTTGACTTTTGAGCACTTGGCCAATGGAAAAGTGGCATTGACAGATAGGATATCTGTCAGCGAACATGCAAGTTCCATGGGCGGATCCCAGGTGTATCTTGCTGCAGGAGAGATACAGACACTTGACACCATGTTAAAGTGTATTGCAGTGTCATCTGCAAATGACGCCAGTGTGGCCGTGGCAGAACATATCGCAGGAAGTGAAGAAGCTTTTGTAACTATGATGAACGAAAAAGCTGCGCAGCTTGGGATGGTGGATACAAATTTTATTGACTGTTGTGGTTTGACAGATTCCGATGATCATTATACCTCCGCTAAGGATGTGGCTATAATGTCAAGAGAGTTGATCACAAAATATCCGGATGTATTTCATTATACGCAGATATGGATGGAGGACATTACTCATGAGACTAGGCAAGGAACCAGCAATTTTACGCTTTCCAGTACCAACAAATTGCTGAAACAGTACCAATGGACTACCGGCTTGAAAACGGGTTATACTTCAAAAGCAAAGTATTGTATTTCGGCTACTGCCCGTAAGGATGATATTGATCTGATCGCAGTGATCATGGCGGCTCCTGATTCCAAACAAAGGAATCAAGATGCCCAGACGCTGTTAAATTATGGATTCAGTGTCTGTGATCTGTATGTTGATGAGAATACCCAGTCCTTGCCGGATATGAAGATAGAGGGAGGCATAGAGGATGTGGTACCTATTGTCTATGCAGGTGAGTTTCGATACCTGGACACAGACGGTAACTCCCTGGATAAGATAGATAAAAAACTGGATCTGCCGGAAAATGTGCAGGCTCCGGTGACGTTGGGCCAGGAGGCAGGTAAGGCAAGGTATTACCTGAATGGTCAAGAGATTGGTAATGTGCCCATTTTGTATGCTGCTTCTATGGAAAAAGCAGGATATGGAGATTATCTTAAGAAAATATTTTCCTATTTTCTTTTATGAATTTTCTTTTATAAAATGTAAAAATATGTTATACTGTTTTTATTCGAGGTGAGAACAGTCAAATAAATGATACAAAGAAGAAGCGGGAGTAAAAATGCTCGATATAATATTTATGATAACAGGCATAATAGCCATCATTTTAATATGGGTTATGCTGTACGACAGCAATCGGTTTGTTGTGGTACAGCATACTTTTTGTGACTCCAGGATTAAGAAACCTTTTCGGGCAGTGATTCTGGCAGACCTACACAATAATCAGTATGGGAAAGATAATGAACGTCTGTTAGAAGCTATCAGGGAACAGAAGCCGGATGCCATATGGATCGCCGGTGATATTCTGACGGCTTCCCGCAAGACAAAGTACAACCGTGGCATTTTACTTTTAAAAGAGCTGGCAGCACTTTTTCCTGTGTATTATGCCAATGGAAATCACGAACATAGGCTGAAGCTGTATCCGAAAGAGTATGGCGATGCAGCGGTAAAGTATGAGAATGCACTTCGGGAAATAGGAATAGATCGATTGGTGAATGGTCATGTGGTTTTGCCGGAGATTGGCATTGCCATATATGGTTCTGAAATTGACAAGTATTATTACCGGAGATTTCATATCGGTAAAATGGACGATCATTATATGAAAGAGTTGTTAGGCAAGCCGAAAAAACAGCAGTTTACGGTGTTGCTTTCCCATAATCCGGATTATTTTCCCCAGTATGCCAAGTGGGGGGCTGATCTGGTGCTGTCCGGTCATGTCCATGGCGGTATCATCCGGATCCCTTTTGGAAAAGGGGTGTTATCGCCGGCTGTCAGACTGTTCCCTAAGTATGACGGCGGTCTGTTTCGGGAGGGGAATAGTACTATGATCTTAAGCAGGGGATTGGGGATTCATACCATACCTTTCAGATTGTTTAATCCCGGAGAATTACATGTGGTGGATCTGAAACCGGAAGAAATGTAAGGGGAATGATCCCCCTCACTTAGATACACGAGAAGGATGAAGAAAAATGGCAATACCGGTTAAGTTGGAAGTGTTTGAGGGCCCGTTAGACCTTCTGCTTCATTTGATAGACAAAAATAAAGTAGATATTTATGATATTCCCATTGTGGAGATCACGGAACAGTATTTGGATTATATCAGACAGATGGAAAGCCAGGACATGAATGTGATGAGTGAGTTTCTGGTGATGGCTGCCACACTTCTGGATATTAAGTGTCGGATGCTTCTACCCAAGGAAGTGAATGAAGAAGGGGAGGAAGAAGATCCCAGAGCAGAGCTGGTACAGAAGTTGTTGGAATACAAGATGTACAAGTATATGTCTCTGGAACTAAAGGACAGGCAGATGGATGCTGCCAGAAATATGTACCGAGACCAGAAACTGCCCAAAGAGGTGGCAAATTACCGCCAACCTGTGAATTATGATGAATTGTTTCAGGATATGACCCTTAATAAACTTCATGAGATTTTTAAATCAATGATCCGCAGACAGGAGGATAAGATAGACCCTATCCGAAGCCAATATGGTAATATTGAGAAGGACGAAGTGGATATGGATGCCAAGTCCAGGTATGTGGAGGCTTATGCAAGGGAACATAAGGTGTTTAGCTTTCGCAAACTTTTGGAGAAGCAGAGCAGTAAGATGGAACTGGTTGTGACTTTTCTGATCATCTTAGAGATGATGAAGACAGGTAAGATCTGTATCACGCAGGAAAAGATTTTTGATGATATCATGATCACTTCTAATGTAGTCTGATATGGTCTTGGGTGGTATAGGAAGAAACGATAGGAGTGGATGGCTGTGAAGATAGAATATGAACAGGTTAGTCTGGATCTGGGAGAGCGGGAAAGTATGGAGCAGACAAAAGCAGAAAACATCATAAGTATCATAGAAGCGATTCTTTTTACAATGGGTGAAGCGGTAGAGGTCAGTAAGTTGGCAGAGGTTTTGGAATTGGATGTAAATGCTGTCAAAGAGATTTTGCAGACCATGGAAGAACGTTACCGGGAAGAAGACAGGGGAATCATGTTGACATGGTTGGAAGACAGCGTGCAGTTATGTACGAAACCACAGATGTATGAGTATCTGATCAAAATAGCCAAGGCACCAAAAAAAATGACATTAACAGAGACAGTCTTAGAGACCTTGTCCATCATTGCCTATAAGCAGCCGGTAACAAGAGTGGAGGTGGAGCGGATCAGAGGTGTCAGCTGTGATCATGCCATTAACAAGCTGTTGGAGTATGATCTGATCTGTGAACTGGGAAGGCTGGATGCACCGGGCAGACCGCTGTTGTTCGGTACCACAGAACAGTTCTTGAGATGCTTTGGCGTGTCCAGTATTGAGGATCTTCCGGAAGTGAATCCGGTGCAGATCGAGGAATTCAAGCAGCAGGCTGAGGCGGAGATACAGCTTCAGCTGGATGTTTAAATATGGATGTTTTATAAAGTCGCTTCTTTTTACAACAAAGAAATCATATATTGCAAATAACAAAGTGATCTTGGAAGCAGTATATGAGTTGGAAACATGGTAAGATACGGGTGGTGGCAGCCCTTTTGGTATTGTCCATATTGTTGGGGCATAGTCAGGTAGTGGCTGGAAATATTGAGCCGGATGGCGTAAACAAAAGAAACGAAGCGACAGGTGAGCAGGCGGCGGCAGATGGAATCGGCCAGGCAGACAATGGCGACGAGGGATGGGATGTGCTTGAGCCTCTTGAGAACCTGTCGCTTTATGCTACGTCAGCAGTTTTGATGGATGCAGATTCCGGCAGGGTTTTATATGAGAAAAACGGATATGCCAATATGGCCATGGCCAGTACGACCAAGATCATGACATGTATCGTTACGTTGGAGAATTGTGATCTTGATACGGAAGTGACAGTATCTGCCTATGCGGCATCCATGCCTAAGGTGAAGCTGTATGTCAGACAGGGAGAGACCTATCGATTAAGAGACCTGTTGTATTCTCTTATGTTGGAATCCCACAATGACAGTGCAGTGGTTATTGCGGAAGCCATCGGAAGAGCGCTTCTTTCAGAGGAACTGAAAGCGAAAAGCCCCGCACAGTATACGGTGGAGGAAAGTAAGCAGGCCCTGTCTGCATTTGCCGGTTTGATGAATCAGAAAGCCCTTGATATCGGTTGTTGTGATACCTGGTTTATCACACCAAATGGGCTGGATGCAACCCAGACTTTTTACATGGACGACGGTTCGAAGGTGCAAAGAGAGCATACGACGACTGCAGCAGATCTGGCGGCGATCATGGCTTATTGTATTCAGCGGTCTCCCAAGAAGGATTTGTTTCTTGAGATCACCAGGACTCCATCTTACGGCTTCGATGCCAATGGCAGATTTTTTAGTTGTATCAACCATAATTCATTTCTGACCATGATGGATGGTGCACTCAGCGGGAAAACAGGTTTTACCAATAAAGCCGGGTATTGTTATGTGGGGGCTTTGCAAAGAGGCAATAGAACTTTTACCGTAGCTTTGTTAGCTTGCGGCTGGCCCAATCATAA
>JAZRJO010000005.1:0-3167 GCA_045645825.1 Acetatifactor sp.
TCAAACAGGTCACGGTTATCGGTTTTAAAGCAGATATCGTTTCCGTTTTTCAAAACCTTCCTATATACAAACAAAAAGCTCATCAATTGCGCTGCAAAAGTAAGCGCCCAACTAATAGGATAAGATAAATACAGACATTTCAGAGTATGTATCTCCTGAAAGATAGTATAAATCCACACAATCCGGAATAAGCATGCCCCTGTCAAAGACACCAGCATAGGCATAATAGAATAACCCATACCGCGCAGTGAACCAACCATGACATCCATCATACCGCATAAGCAATAAAATACACTGATGATGCCAAGACGCATGATACCGATTTCGATCACCTCCGGTTCATTGGAATATAAAAGCAGTAGTTTATCGCCAAGAAGGAACATTGCATTTCCCATCACAAGACCCACCACAATCACCATCATCTGGCAATTAAGTGCAATTTTTCCAATCCTCTTTAATTTCATGGCACCATAATTCTGCCCGGTAAAGCTGATGGCTGTCTGACATATGGCATTCATGGCAGTGTATGTGAAGCCTTCCAGATTCGATGCTGCCGTATTTCCTGCCATAACTATAGAACCAAAGGAATTGACGGAGGACTGAATCAATACATTGGATATGGAGAATAAAGCCCCCTGGAGCCCTGCGGGCACACCTATCTGTATCATTTTTAAAAGTTTATCCGAATAAATCTTAAGTTCCTTTAAGTTCAGTTGATAATCACTTTCTGTTTTAATAAGACATCGAATGACCAGCACCGCAGAAATCACCTGTGATATAACAGTTGCCAGTGCCACACCCGCCACACTCATGTGAAACACGATTACAAATACCAGATTCAACAGTACATTCACCACACCTGCTATCAACAGGTAATAAAGAGGTCTTTTGGTATCTCCCACGGCACGCAACACTGCACTGCCAAAGTTATAAGCCATCATAGCAGGCATACCGCAAAAATAAATTCTCATATACAAAATAGATTTGTCAATGACGTCATCCGGTGTTCCCATAAGACGCAACGCAGGCCCCGCTACCATACATCCCACAACCACAAGAATCGCCCCACTTACCAAAGCTGTGGTTATGGCGGTATGTACCATTTCCCGTAGTTCTTTTTTTTGTCCGGCACCATAAAAACGCGAAACCAGTACATTGGCACCTACAGATAAACCAATAAAAATATTGGTCAGAAGATTGATCAGTGAGCTGGTACTTCCTACAGCAGCCAACGCTTCACTTCCTGCAAATCGTCCCACTACAATAATATCAGCAGCATTAAAAAATAGCTGCAGAATGCCGGACAGCATCAGGGGGATTGCAAACACTAACATTTTACCTAAAAGCGGACCATTGCACATATCGATTTCATACTTATTGTTTTTGGCAGTACTTACATCTTTCATTTGAAATAGCCTCCTTTTCGTAAACACTCCATAAAAAGAGATATGGCTAATCCCATATCTCTATACATTACTTATTTCTGGCTGTTGATATAAGGAATCAAGCCTCCCTCAGCAATGATGCGCTGCATAAATTCCGGGAAAGGCTGTCCCTTGAATTCTGTTCCCTTGGTACGATTATAGATCATACCGGAGTCGAAATCCACTTCCACTTCATCACCTGCATCAATGCCCTTGGAAGCCTCCGCACACTCGATGATCGGCAGACCGATATTGATGGCATTACGGTAGAAAATACGGGCAAAGGTCTCAGCGATGACACAGCTGACACCTGCAGCCTTGATGGCAATGGGTGCATGTTCACGGGATGATCCGCAGCCAAAGTTCTTTTCAGCCACGATAATATCTCCCTTTTGTACTTTCTTGACAAATTCCTTATCGATATCCTCCATGCAGTGGGTTGCAAGTTCTGCAGGATCGGAGGAGTTTAAGTATCTTGCGGGGATGATAACATCTGTATCTACATTGTCCCCATATTTAAATACGGTTCCTTTTGCGTTCATGATCGTTTCCTTTCTTTTTACATATCCAGTTCATAAGGGCTGGAAATCTTGCCTGTGATGGCACTTGCTGCAGCCACGGCCGGGCTTGCCAGATAGATTTCACTGTTAATATGACCCATACGTCCTACAAAGTTACGGTTTGTGGTTGCCACGCACTTCTCTCCCTCTGCAAGAACGCCCATATAACCACCCAGACAAGGTCCACAGGTAGGTGTGCTGACAATGGCACCTGCTTCAATAAAGGTCTTAAGAAGCCCCTCTTCCATAGCCTGCAAATAAATAGCCTGTGTGGCAGGGATCACGATACAACGCATACCTTCTGCAATATGCTTGCCTTCCAGTACCTTTGCGGCAATGCGAAGGTCATCCAGTCTGCCGTTGGTACAGGAACCTATCACTACCTGATCGATAGCGATATCTTCTGTGATTTCATCAATGGTGTGTGTATTCTCCGGCAAATGAGGGAATGCGATGGTAGGACGTAAGCTACTTAGATCAATGGTATATTCTTCGTCATATACTGCATCCTCGTCTGCCTCAAAAATCTTGTAGCTTCTTACAGAATGCTCCTTCATATACTCTTCAGCCAGCGCATCTACTGGGAAAATGCCGTTCTTACCGCCGGCTTCGATGGCCATATTGGCAATGGTAAAGCGGTCATCCATGGACAGGTTCGCAATGCCCTCTCCCACGAACTCCATAGATTTGTACAAAGCACCATCCACACCGATCATACCGATGATGTGCAGGATCACATCTTTACCGCTCACCCATTTATCAGGTTTGCCTACAATATTGAATTTAATAGCGCTGGGAACCTTGAACCATGCCTTACCGGTAGCCATGCCGGCAGCCATATCTGTACTTCCCACACCGGTGGAAAATGCACCAAGTGCACCGTATGTACAAGTATGAGAATCTGCACCGATGATCACATCACCTGCAACGGTCAGACCTTTCTCAGGAAGCAGCGCGTGCTCGATTCCCATCTGTCCTACTTCAAAATAATTGGTGATCTCATTGCGGCGTGCAAATTCTCTCACACATTTGCAATGCTCTGCTGATTTAATATCCTTATTGGGTACAAAATGATCCGGTACCAGTGCGATTTTGTCTTTATCAAACACACCATTTACCTTCATTTTCTCCATTTCTTTGATTGCTACAGGACTGGTGATATCATTACCCAGTACAAGATCCA
>JAZRJO010000006.1:0-3281 GCA_045645825.1 Acetatifactor sp.
CTGGCTATGATAAAAAGATATCCTTTTACAATGTTCTTGTTTTTCATGAAATATCCTTTCTGCGGTTATCCATATCAAGGATATCAGCTTCCTAAAATAGAATTTGTTTTGAATAATTCTTCTAATTCCTTCATGTATTCTAAAGTGTCTTCCCCATTGAGTACTGCTACCGCATTGCACAGATAGTCTGCGAGGCAGATGGGTGCCATGGCTGAGTTTTTGATTCCGTTGGCATTGACCACGCAGGGGATAAGGAGTGTTGCGTATGATTGAACAGTATTATACGGATCGGAAGTGATCAAAATAATTTTAACTCCTTGCTTTTGCAGCATGGGAAGAAGCTGCAGGGTTTGTTTGGTATATCGGTGAAAAAGATAAACGATACAAACATCTCCCGGGGTCAGGCTAAGGATGGACTCCACATCCCCGTTGTAGCCCGCATTCAGGAGGGAGACATTTCCGCGCACTGTCTGCAGGCGGGTGTATGTATAATGAGCCAGCGCAAAGGACTCTCTCATACCGAAGGTGAACACTCTTTGGGCTTTCATAATGTAACGGGCTGCAGCAGCCAGATTTTCATAGGGAATCCCCTGAAAGGTTTCATGGATACAATGAATGCCCTGCTGTATGGTTTTTGCCAAAAGTTCATTTTGATCAGTATTGTCAAGGGCGCGCTGGTATTTGTGAGGAAGGTCGGCGTGCTGGTATCTGACATCTGTGCGAAGCGCTTCCTGAAAGGTTTTATAGCCGGAAAAGCCAAGTCTGCGGCAAAAGCGGATCACAGAGGTAGTACTAATGCCGATTTCTTCAGAGATTTTGTCCAGTGTATAGAAGGCAAAATCTTCCGAGTGTTCTTGGAAGTAGGCGGCAACCTGACGTTCCGATTTTGTCATGTCACTAAAGTTTTGCTTGATTCTTGCGGCAATATTCATCAAAATTTCTCCCTATCTTAAGTGTTTGGTGGTAAATGTATGAAAAAATACATTTATAACAGAAACTAGTATAAAATACAACAAACAAAAAAGCAAGATATTTTTTCAGAAATTATCTTGACTTTTTTAGAGTTATTTGCAATAATAAAAAAGTAAAAAATACATTATTACATATTGAAAGGAGAAAATTGTGGGAAAATATACAGAATTTCTATATTTAAATGAGGAAGAAATGATTCAGGCGGGAGTTTTGGATGCTGCCGGTTGTATTGATGTGGAAGAGGAGATTTTTCAGCTTTTGAGCAAAGGGGATTATGTAATGGGAGGAGATAAGCATAATTCTCATGGTATTGCATTGAAATTTCCTGTTGAGAGTGAGTTCTCGAATATGCCCTTGGATGGTCCTGACCGTCGTTTTATGGCGATGCCGGCGTATGTGGGAGGAAGATTTAATGTGGCCGGTACAAAGTGGTATGGTTCGAATATCATCAATCCACAGCGTGGTCTTCCCCGTTCCATTTTAATGGTCATGCTGAACGATGTGGATACTTGTGAACCCATTGCTCTGATGTCAGGAAATCTGGTAAGTTCAGTACGCACAGGCTGTGTGCCGGGGGTTGCTACACGTTATCTGGCCCGTAAAGGGGCTGCAGTTTGCACCTGTATTGGGGCAGGTCCTGTAAGTAAGGCTTGTTTTGAGGCCATTCGACTGGAGGCAAAGGATTTAAAAGAGGTGGTTATTTACGATCTGTTTAAGGAAAAGGCAGAGGCTTTTGCACAGGAAGTGGCAGATAAGTATGGATTGAAGGCCTGCGCTGCGGATTCTCTGGAAGAGGCAGTCAGAGTGGGAGATATTATCAGTGTGGCAGCTTCTTCTGTGGCGCCTGTGAATATCACCAATGAATGGTTGAAGCCGGGATCTTTGATTATGTTTACAGGGCGTTGTAATATTGATGAGGCATATTTTAGCTCTGCTAAGCTGATCTGGGACAATGCAAAAATGCACGAGGTGTATTACGATGGGCATTTGCTGTTGCTGGAGGAATTGCGTTTTGTGAATGGGATTGGCGTTCAGGCATATAGAATGATGTTTGAAGGTAAATTGCCGCCGATTACTGAGGGTACTAGCCTTGGGGATGTGATTTGTGGAACGAAAGCGGGAAGAGTCTCTGAGGAGGAGAGGATCTGCTTTGTGACCGGTGGTATGCCTGTATGGGATGTTGGTTGGGCATTTGAAATTTATGAAAATGCCAAGAAGATGGGACTGGGGCAGAAGCTTAAGGTTTGGGATTCGCCGTACCTAAATTAATAGTGCTAGGGACGTTCAGCCGCGCCTATTGGCAAAATCGCCCCTTCGGGGCTTTCCGCTGCTTCGCAGCTGTCTTTGCTCATAAGAAGGCGCTCCCTCATAGAGAATAAAAGGACGAAAATTCGTGCGAGCACGATTTTCGTCCTTTTATTCTCTATGGCTGAACTGGTTAGTTAAAGTATTCCCTTTTATTTCTAAAGTAAGTATCTGAAATGATCTGGTACACGTATGTGCTGATATGCTTACGTGTCTCCTTGTCAAGTTCTTCTAAATACACCGGCTTTCCATATTCAATCACAACGGTAGCTTTCTTGACTTTGGGCAGATGGTCTTCAAAAATAGCTGCGGTGTTGACAAGGGTTACAGGAATGATGGGGACATTCCCTTTTTCAGCGATCTTGAAGCTGCCTGCATGAAATGGCAGGAAGCTGTCATTTGTTTTGTTGCGGGTACCCTCCGGGAAGATGAAGATGGAGATGCCGCTTTTTGCTTTTTCTATGGCTTCCAGTATGGTTTTAAGACCTTCCTTGATATTATCACGGTCCAGAAACAGGCAGTGTAAATAACGCATCCAGTGGGAAAACAGGGGGTAACGGAGAGTTTCTTTCTTGGCAACAAAGCCGGTAAGGCTGGTCATGCGTGCGTAGGTCAGTATGATATCATAAAAGCTCCGGTGGTTGCCCACGTAGAGTACGGCGGTATCCTGGGGGATATTCTCCTTGCCAATGACGATGACCTTCGTGCCGGACAGGCGTTCTACCTGGCGAAAACCCCAGGAGATAATGGCCAGAGAGCTGCGGTCTTTCAATGACTGATCAAACTTGCCGATGATCCATTCTGCGATCAGCAGGGGAATGGATAATATCAGGAAAAGCACTACAAATGAAGCGACTATAATAAAACGTATCATAGGAATCCTCCGGTAAACTTATTGTTGCAAAAGTAGAATTTGATATCCGTATGGCATTGCAATTTGCATGCATCAAGTATAGCATAATTGGAAAAATTTGTACATAAAATAAAAGGAATCAATTGAAATT
>JAZRJO010000007.1:0-2330 GCA_045645825.1 Acetatifactor sp.
TAAAGTAAAAGTATCAGGTAAATAACTCGCCTACCTGAAAAAATATCGCCTCCTGACAGAGGTGGCAAGTGATAATTATCTCTTTAGTTTTTGTTTGCATCAAGCGGGAAGTGGTTCCGACCAAGGCATCAGTTCTGGGAATACCTCTTTGAGTTGAACCATCAAGTACTGGAAGTATTCGAATGGATAGAGCTTGTTCGTCGTAGCTGTCTCTGCCATAGAATACATTAGGGTATTGGATATTGTTTCGTTTCCGGAATCTATGATGTGCCAATTGTGTTTTTCCGCGCAGAACTTCTTAATACTTCTTTCTGCATCATTGTTGCCAAACGGAATCTCTGGATCCAGACCAAAGTTGCCGCTTACAACGGATATCAATTCGTCTATACCAGTTATGAGATTTGTATAAACAAATAGATATGTAAAATCCGGTAGCATCATTTAGCATATCTGATCACCTCGATGGTGCGTGTCAGTAGTTCCGAAGATGTACAATCTGTCACATGGATCACAATGTCATTAACGGAAAGCATAAGTTGTGAAGGCTTCTGCTCTGGAGGTGATATGGGTGTGACAAAGGGAACGACATAATTATGCGGGGCAGGTAATCTTAGTTCTACAAAGCCCGTGGAGTTTGTGTATTCACCGCTTCTACATGGACAAGCCTTAGCTTGTAGTAATAGGAATTACGGTTCAAACCATTCTGTTTATGTTTATAGTACAATAAAATTACCCGAAATCGCCGCAGGAATTCCCTGATTTTACCGAGGGAAATTCCCTAAAAAAAGCGGGACATCTTGATTCACCTTATCAATACACTTATCCTTTGTTTAGAGACCAATCTACGCAAAGGAGGAAAGGAAGATGCTCACTATGTCCCAAATCAATCATATCAAAGATTTGAGCAATTGGGGATACCGAATCAGTGAAATTTCCGAAAAAACTGGTACGGATCCCAAAACCATTCGTAAATACCTGTCCAAGGACGATTTCTCACCGGAGCCATCGGTGGTGACACAGAAACCATCCAAGCTGGATCCCTTCAAGCCAATCATAGATGAATGGCTTGAGGAAGATAAAAAACACTGGCGTAAACAGCATCACACCGCTCAGCGGGTTTTCAATCGTCTTGTTGAAGAACAGGGCTATGATGGCAGTTATAACCTGGTACAGCGATATATGAAAAACCGCCGCTCGGTACAGGTAGAAAAAGCCAACCTTGAACTTGTCTGGGATACGGGGCCTGCACAGGTCGATTTCGGGGAGGCAGACTTCTATGAATCAGGAAAGCTTTGCCGCAAAAAGTACCTTACCGTTTCATTCCCTTATAGTAATGACGGATTCAGTCAGGTATTTGGCGGAGAAACAGCAGAATGTGTCTGCCAGGGTCTGCAGGATATCTTTGAGTTTATCGGCGGTGTCCCACCATTACTGATCTTTGACAATGCCACCGGCGTAGGCCGTCGCATCGGCGATGCCATACATGAATCTGAACTTTTTGCCAGGTTCCGTGCCCACTATCATTTCCGGGTGAGATTCTGCAATCCCTATTCCGGCTGGGAAAAAGGGAATGTGGAACGAAAGGTGGATTATAACCGGGCCAATCTTTTTGTGCCGGTTCCGCATTTCACCAGCGTGGAAAAGTATAATCAAAAGCTGCTCTTGCGTCACGATACGAAAGCTTCTGAACTTCACTATAAAAAACAGGTTCCTATCAGCCAGTTGTTTGAGGAGGATCGTAAAGCGCTGCTTGTGCTCCCGCCCAAACCATTCAATGTATGTCGCTACGAATGGCTGAGAGCAGATGGCTATGGAAAGATCTGCATGGACGGCAGACATTTCTATTCTACCCGCCCTGAGAATGCCCATTGTAAGGTATTAGTGGGAATCCGGGCACACAGTATCGAGATCCTTGCAGAAAACGGCCAAGTCATCACAAAACACTGCCGTGTATTTGGTGAATGTCGTTCTGATATCAGTGACTACAGTACCACACTGGCAACCCTCATGAAGAATGCAGGTGCATGGCACAACAGCGGCTTACGCAGGGAAACACCGGATGTCCTTCGGACATATATGGATGCCCAACCCAAAGAGAAACTGAAAGACTGCCTGCGTATCATGAATGAACTGACAAATCAGTACGGTTTTGAGGCTGCTGTTTCAGCCATGGAAATGGCATCCGCCAGAGGAAACATCAACATCTGCGATACTTCTGTGCTTGCTGCAAGAATTACCGGTTATGGAATCCATACTCCGCCGGAAACGGGTCCGTCCCTATCAGTTTATGATGAAGTATTCCTGAAGGAAGGAGGAAATCCTGCATGATG
>JAZRJO010000008.1:0-1725 GCA_045645825.1 Acetatifactor sp.
CTGTGGAAGAGAATATGATTGAGGAAGACGGTAAGTTTTATCCTATGATGAGGGTGGTGCCGGGAGGGGAGGAAATGAGCGGAAAGTCAGCTCAGGCCCAATCAGTGTGTGATCGATTTGGAACCTTGCTGCTTGAAAAGAATGACCCTGTGTTGTACCGCTTTTTAAAGCAGAGAAAGGTGCAGCTTCTTTCAATCCGAGAAGGCATTCTGACCTCATCTCATACAGGGGCCCGGGAGCGCCTTTGTGAGATTGATTCTGAGCTTGCCGACATCAATGAAGCATTTCGATATTATGAAGAATAATGATTATGAAGGATGATGGGAAAATAAACAAGGCAGGTGTTCAAAATAGGAAGGAAGGGAAAGCATATGATTACGGTAACGATAAACGGTGAAAAGAAACAATATCCGCAAGGAACCACCTATGAAACCATTGCAGAGGACTATCAGGACTGGTATCAGGGCATGATCGCGCTGGTTGCAGTGGATGGCAAGATACGGGAGCTGTTCAAACGGCTTAGTAGAGATTGTGAGATTTCCTTTTTTACTTTGCGGGATAATGTAGGGCATAAGACCTATGTGCGCGCAGCTACCATGCTTTTTTTGAAGGCTGTACAGGATGTATTCGGAAATGAGGCTGCACAAAATTGTAGGGTGGAATTTACCATCGGACATGGATGTTATGTGAGACCCAAAGACGCTTCTTTTTCCAGTGAAGAAAATGCTGAGAAGATTCTGAAGAAAATGAAGGAGCTGGTAAGTCGTCACATTCCATATATGAAAAAGTCCTATCCCTTGGATGAAGCGATGGAGCTGTTTCGCAGTCAGGGTATGGTGGATAAGGAGAAAGTGTTTCGGTATCGCCGGGGTTCTTTTGTGAATATCTATGAAATGGAAGGGTATTATGACTATTATTATGGGTATATGCTGCCTCATACCGGTTATGTGAAATGGTTTGATGTGGTGGCCTATGAAGGTGGTTTTATGCTGCTTCTTCCTACCCAAAAGGAACCTTGTGTGGTGAAGCCGTTAAAGGAGCAGAAGAAGTTGTTTGCAACCTTTATGGAATCTGAGGGCTGGGGACAGAAGGTGGGCATTGCTACCGTGGGAGATCTGAATGACCAGATATGTAATGGGTCTATCAGTGATATGATCCTGGTGCAGGAAGCACAGCAGGAGAGGAAGATTGGGGAGATTGCCAAGGATATTGCGGCCAGGGGCGGTGTGAAATTCATCATGATCGCAGGACCTTCTTCTTCCGGTAAGACCAGCTTCTCTCACAGGCTTTCTATTCAACTGCGTACTCTGGGTATGGTACCCCATCCCATTGCATTGGATGATTATTTTGTAAACAGAGAATTGACACCAAGGGATGAGAACGGTGATTATAATTTTGAATGTCTGGAAGCCATTGATATCAAGCAGTTTAACGAAGATATGGGAAGGCTTCTGGCAGGTGAGACGGTAGAGCTGCCCTCCTTTAATTTCAAGACCGGTAAGAGAGAATACAACGGCAAGTTCAAAAAGCTTGGGGCAGAAGATATTCTGGTCATTGAGGGAATCCACGGCCTGAATCCCAAGACTTCTTACTGCCTGCCGGATGAAAGTAAATACAAGATTTACATCAGTGCTTTGACCAATATCAATATTGATGAGCATAACCGTATCCCTACCACCGATGGCAGACTTCTGCGTCGTATGGTCCGGGATGCCCGTACCCGCG
>JAZRJO010000009.1:0-3169 GCA_045645825.1 Acetatifactor sp.
ACTTATATTATAAGATATTTTATAAAGGGTGTAAAGAATTAATTTTTCGTGGCAGTCTTGAAAGACTTATAGGCTTGTGGTATTATATAAATTGGGAGTATTATAATCTACAGCATGGGAGTGACAATGAGAGAGTGGATAAAAGATCTTACGGATTTTTGGAAAAATAAATATTATGTTCTGGCTCTTAGCCTGACAGCGGTCTTAAGTTTCGGTTATCTGGTGACCCATCAGACTGTGGGGATTGACGATACGCCTTATGCGTATTACTTTGAAGAGGGTCTTGCGGTGATCGTAGGACGCTGGCTCATGTTCCTGGTCAATAAGGTGTTCCACATCTCCGATTTTGCCCCCTTTATCACAGATTTGGCGGGTGTGCTGATCCTGATGGCGGCGGTGACGGTGTGGTGTGTACTAATGAAGCGGATCTTTGGGGATAAGATTCCTATGGTAGGATATATTTTATATGCCTGCCTCTTTCTGTCCAATCCCCTGCATAGTGAGGTGTTTACCTATTATCTGCATAATGGTGTGGCCACAGGGTATCTATTCACCGGAATCAGTTTGTGCTGCTTTTGGGATGGAGTAGGTCTGATGAGGGCAGTTTCTGAGGGACAGGCCTGTAAACAAAAGATTGGCAGGAAGCTTGGTTTGAACTGGAAACAGTGGGTCCTTAGTGCAGTGTGTCTGTGGATCGCCATGGGCTGTTATGAGTCATTTATGGTGGTATATCTGGCCGGTGTATGTGTGGTGCTGTGCAGTGGATTATTGTGCGGTGAGAAGGGGCATAAGATCTTCCGCGCCCTGTGTATCGCAGCAGGGATCGCTGTGTGGGGTATGATCCTGCGAAGCCTTATGGTGGCAGGTGTCACAGCGGTATTTGGTCTGGGGCATCTGAAAGAAGTGGAGTCACAGCGGTCCATCACAGAGATGCTGGGCTGGATGAGGGATCCGGAGAATGCCGGCCTTTTGGGAATGATATTAAAGCGGATATTTGTCATGTACGGTGTTTTTGCGTATGCTTACTATCCGATCAAGATTTATGTGATATCCTGTGTGGCAATGGGCCTTGTTTCCGTATGGATGGGTATCCGGAGAAGGAATATGTGGATCCCGATCTTGGCCATCGGCAGTTTCATAGCCTCTTATGTGCTGGTGATCATCGAGGGAAAAGCCACTTTTTACCGCTCGGCACAGTTTCTGCCCATGGTCAGTGCCTGGGGGCTGTTATTGATAGTGTATGGGGCCGGGGGAATCGGATCAGTGCTAAAAAGAGCATCTGCCGCCGTCGTGCAGAAGGAAAGTACCTTGGGCATAAGCAGTATCCTACAAAGATGCGCTGTGGCTTTGCAAGGTATTGTCTGCGCAGCGCTTGTGGTTACATTGTGGAACCAGTGCACAGACATGAATAAATGGTTTTATATAGATGACATGAAATATCAGGATGCAAAGGATACAGTTTCAAAAGTCGCATATGAGCTGGAAAAGAATTTCGATACGTCCAAGCCGGTTGCCTTCACCGGCACTTACATGGTGCCTAAGAGTATTATTGCAGATGCTTATATAGAGTATAATTCAGAGATTTTTTACAAGATGAAGGCTATCACTGATGTCATTGATGTACACTTATTGGATAAATTTTACAGGGACTATGGTGTGTGGATAGCCCAGACTCCTTCTTTGTCAGTCATTGATTGGGGGAGAGATGCCTTTAATTCCGGGGAGGAATTGGAGCGATTCTTTGGTATGCACGGCCATGAGATTCAGACTTTGGATGACTGGGAGCTGTATCAGGATGTAAAACAGCAGGCCATTGGTATGCCGTCTTTTCCGGAAGAAGGTTCTATTGTGGATATGGGAGAATATATCATCGTTAATTTTTAGTAAGGATGTGGGAACCGAAAGCTATTAGAATGTACGAAAGAGGGCAGTTGGATCATGAAGCGCAAGAAAGTTTATATAGAGCTGATCAGAATCATAGCGATGTTTTTTGTATTGTATGTGCATACAGGTTATTTTGCCATGACACATTATGAGGTGGCCGGTAGCAGGGTCTCTAGGGTGTTGGCTTTTTTACTGATGTGTGTAGCAATTACGTGCAATGAGCTGTTCTTCATGATCGCAGGAGCGGTGTTGCTTCATAAGAAGGAAACCATCAGAAGAGTGCTTTGGCGCTTCTTCAAAATGGCGGTAGTAGTGGTACTGTTCTCACTGTTTCAATATGCATGCAATTATTGGCATATGCCGGCTATGGGATTTCGGCTACATGAATTTTTTAAGCTTATATACCAGACGAATATTATCACACAATATTGGTTTTTATATGCTTATCTGGCGTTTCTCATTATCCTGCCATTCTTACGGATACTGGCTGAGAAGATGGACAAAGAGCATTTTATTTATCTGATGATACTTTATCTGTTGCTGAAAGGAATCTTCCCGATGATAGAATATTTTTGGGAGAATGAATCTTTTGGATTGCTTGTGCCTGTGGTGGAAAATATTATTTTTTTTCCGCTGGTGGGGCATTTTATAGAGTATCAAGAGGATGATGTATTTGGAAAGAAAAGAAATCTGGCAGCGGTAAATGGTTTGGCTGTTGCAGCGTTGATCACGAATATGATATATGCTGTAAAAACATTTCAGGATACCGGATGGGCCGAGACTTTAGACGGTATGACTATGCTGGTAGGATTGGCGATCTTCGTGGATGTCCGCTATGTGTGTAGCAGATGCAGAATACCACAGCTGCTTGAGAAGATAGTTGTCTGGTGCGGAGGCGGTATGTTCGGTGTCTGTCTGCTGGAACCACAGTTGCGTGAAGGGTTTTTCTTTCTGTACCGGTGTCTGGAACCTTACGTCAAATGGCTGCCGGCTACTGTGATATGGCTTTTGGCGGCTATGGTAACGGGGATTGTTGTTATGTATGTTTTGAAGAAAATTCCTGTTTTGAAAAAGCTTTTTTAGCTGGGATGGATGTAACAATGAATAATTTGAACATGAAAATAAAAGAGAATAAGGAACAGATCATTCTTGCGATGGTCTTTGGGTGTTTTCCGCTGGTCTGTGCATTGGTATACAGTTTATTGGATGGGCATAGGATATCAGATGTTTATCTGCCGGCTTCTTATTGGAATGACGAATTGTTTTATTTTAAGCAGGTAGAGGC
>JAZRJO010000010.1:0-3217 GCA_045645825.1 Acetatifactor sp.
TGTGAGGCTTTGTGAAGGTATCGCCTATGAATATGCAGAGAAAAATAAGCTGCTTGCCGGTGAGCATGATTTTGAAAAGGATATCATCGCCTGTGCCATGAATATTAGCAAGCGTTATATGGGAAGCCGCAGGCGGGCGGAGACGCTGGAGAAGATCACTCTGACCATTTTTGACAGTATGAAGAAAATTCATGGTCTGGGAAAGAGGGAGAGACTGCTTCTTCGGATCGCTGCTATTCTTTATGATTGTGGGAAGTATATCAGTATGGTCAACATGGGGGAGGCTTCGTATAACATTATCATGTCCACGGAGATCATAGGTCTGTCCCACAAGGAACGAGAGATCGTGGCCAATGTGGTCAGGTTCAATCACAGTAACTTCTTGTATTACGGGCAAATGTTGGGAGCCGGATTTCATTTGGATAAGGATGCCTATCTGGTAGTGGCTAAGCTGACGGCCATCCTTTGGAGTGCCAATTCACTGGATTGCAGTCATAAGCAGAAGTTAAGGGGTGTGAAGGCACAGCTGAAGGAAAATCATTTGATCTTGACAGTGGATACGCAGGAAGATACTACACTGGAAAAAGGCTTTTTTGAAGAGAGAGCCGGATTTTTTCAGGAAGTATTCAGTGTGGCACCTGTGTTGAAGCAGAAAAAGAGATTTTAAAGCAGAAGCAGTGTTTAAGGAGAAGTGTATGAGCGAAAATCACGAAAAACGGGAGAGTTTATTTAAGAATCCTGAGTTGTTTGCAAATAGAGAGTTGAGTTGGGTCTTATTTGACAGAAGAGTCTTAAGTGAGGCAAGGGATAAGAATATCCCCTTGTTTGAACGAATTAAATTCTTGAGTATCACCGCATCTAATCTGGATGAATTTTTTATGATTCGGGTGGCATCCTTAAAAAATATGGTCCATGCCGGTTATGAGAAGCGGGATATTGCAGGAATGACAGCTTCCGAACAGTTGAAGGTTTTGAACGCAGAGATTCATGATCTGGTGGAGCAGCAATACACCACATACAATCGCTCTTTACTGCCTCTTTTGAAGCATGTGGGACCGCATGTGATCCGTAAGCATGAGGATCTTAACAGTGACGAGGCGGCGTATGTGGATCAGTATTTTGTGGACAATGTGTATCCGGTGCTGACACCTATGGCAGTGGATTCTTCCAGACCCTTTCCATTGATCAGGAATAAATCCCTGAATATCGGGGCATTGGTAAGGAAGAAAGGGACAGAGGATAATCTGGAATTTGCCACAGTGCAGGTACCAAGTGTGTTGTCAAGAATTGTAGAGTTGCCCAAAACAGGAAAAACCAGAAAAGTGATCCTTTTGGAAGAGATCATTGAGAGAAATATGGGGAAGCTGTTTTTGAATTATGATATTATTTGTACACATCCCTTTCGTATCATGAGAAATGCAGACTTGACTATCGATGAGGACGAAGCGGCGGACCTGTTGAAGGAGATTGAGAAACAGCTTAGAAAGCGCCAGTGGGGTGAGGCCATCCGACTGGAGGTGGAAGCCGGTATGAGTAAGATGCTTCTGAAGGTGATCAAGCAGGAACTGAATATGACGGATGATGATATATATCATATTGATGGTCCTCTTGACTTGACATTTCTGATGAAGATGTATGGTCTTGCGGGGTTTGAACATTTAAAATTCATCAAGTACGAGCCGAAGCCCGTTCCTGAGCTTCCGGCGGGCTGTGACATTTTTGAGGAGATCAGAAAGGGTGACATCCTGCTCCATCATCCCTACCAGACCTTTATGCCGGTGGTAGACTTTATCCGTCAGGCATCTAAAGATCCAAATGTGTTGGCGATTAAGCAGACCCTTTACCGTGTCAGCGGTAATTCTCCCATTATTGCGGCATTGGCCCAGGCAGCGGAGAATGGCAAACAGGTTTCTGTGCTGGTAGAGCTGAAGGCTCGTTTTGACGAGGAAAATAATATCGTATGGGCTAAAATGTTAGAAAAGGCCGGCTGTCACGTAATCTACGGTCTGGTAGGTCTTAAGACCCACAGTAAGATCACCCTTGTGGTGCGTAGAGAAGAGGACGGTATCCGCAGATATGTGCATCTGGGAACAGGCAATTATAATGATGCTACGGCGAAGCTTTACTCCGATATCGGTATGCTTACTTGCTCTGAGAGTATCGGGGAGGATGCCACTGCTGTCTTTAATATGCTGTCCGGTTATTCGGAGCCTCTTTTATGGAATAAACTGTCACTGGCACCATTGTGGCTTAAGAATAAGTTCTTATATCTGATCGGAAGGGAGAAAAAATATGCGATGGAGGGGCGGCCTGCCAGAATCATCGCGAAGATGAATTCTCTGTGCGACGCGGATATCATTGAAGCTTTGTATGAGGCCAGCGTAGCCGGGGTGAAGATAGACCTGATCGTCAGAGGCATCTGCTGTCTGAAGGTGGGCATCCCCGGTGTCAGCGAGAATATTACGGTGCGCTCTATTGTGGGCAATTTCCTGGAGCACAGCAGAATCTTTTATTTTGAAAATAATGAGCATTACGAGATCTACTGCGGCAGTGCAGACTGGATGCCCAGAAATCTGGAGCGCCGGGTAGAGATTCTGTTCCCTGTGGAGAGGCGGGAGCTGAAGGAAGAACTGTTTCATATCCTGAAGCTTCAGCTTAGAGATACGGTGAAGGCACATATACTCAAGCCTTCCGGCGAGTATGAGAAGGTGGATAAAAGAGGAAAAGACATCTTTAACTCTCAGGATCCCTTCTGCGCCGAAGCTGCAGAGAAACTTCGGGCAAAACACGAAGCTTCGGTGAAAGACAGCAGGGTGTTTGTGCCGAAGATGCATCATGAGTAAGTGTAGGTAAGGAGAAGATAAAATGAGAATCATACTGGCTTCAGCGTCTCCGAGGCGCAGAGAGCTGCTTCGTCAGATTGGCTGGGATTTTGAGGTGTGCGTCAGTCAGGTGGAGGAGAGAATAACAAAGACATTGCCGGCAGAGGTGGTGGAAGAATTATCCGGGCAGAAATCGAAAGCAGTGTTTGAACAGCTGCAAGGGGATGTATCGGTGAAAGGCAGTGATGGGCTTGGAACCTGCAGTGATGAAGTCTTGGTGATCGGCGCTGACACTGTGGTGGCCTGTGATGGCGAAATCTTGGGTAAGCCTACAGACAGAGAAGATGCATTGAGGATGCTTCGTATGCTACAGGGACGCGCTCATTATGTGTATA
>JAZRJO010000011.1:0-8614 GCA_045645825.1 Acetatifactor sp.
TTAACTTTTGCACGAAGACCTTCAGAATATGATTTGCGGAATACTTCCTTAACAGTGTTGGTGTAAGGATCGTATTCGGTTTCTACGAAAGTAAATCCGTTGATACGAGCGATAATCTGAGCTGCATCCTTACCAAGACCGTTTAAGATAACTCTTAAAGGCTTTGTACGTACCTTGTTAGCCTTCTCTGCGATACCGATAGCACCTTCAGCAGCTGCGAATGACTCATGACCAGCCAAGAAGCAGAAACATTCGGTTTCTTCTTCCAATAACATCTTACCTAAGTTACCATGTCCAAGACCTACCTTACGGGTATCAGCAACAGAACCGGGAATACAGAAAGCCTGAAGACCTTCACCGATTGCAGCAGCAGCGTCAGCAGCTCTTCTGCAGTCTTTCTTGATAGCGATCGCTGCACCTACTATGTATGCCCAGCAAGCGTTCTCAAAACAGATGGGCTGAATGCCCTTGATCTGATTATAAACATCAAGACCTGCGTCTTTTGTGATTTTCTCAGCTTCTTCGATAGAAGCGATGCCGTAGCTATTTAAAACGGAATTGATTTTCTCAATTCTTCTTTCATATGATTCAAATAATGCCATTTCAAACGTCCTCCTATCTTATTCGTGTCTCGGATCAATGATCTTCACTGCATCAGCAACACGGCCATACTGACCCTTTGCCTTCTCCCATGCGGTGTTGGGATCATCACCCTTCTTAATAAAGTCAGTCATCTTACCAAGGCTTACGAACTGATAACCGATGATCTGATCATCAGCATCCAAAGCGATACCGGTAACATAACCTTCAGCCATCTCCAGGTAACGGGGACCTTTTTTAAGAGTACCGTACATGGTGCCAACCTGGCTTCTGAGACCCTTACCAAGGTCCTCAAGACCTGCACCAACAGGCAGACCATCCTCAGAGAATGCACTCTGGGAACGACCGTAAACGATCTGTAAGAACAGTTCTCTCATAGCGGTATTGATGGCATCACAAACAAGGTCTGTGTTCAGTGCCTCCATAACTGTTCTGCCGGGCAGGATCTCAGCAGCCATAGCTGCGGAATGAGTCATACCGGAGCAACCGATGGTCTCAACCAGAGCTTCCTGGATGATACCTTCCTTGTCATTGAGGGTCAGCTTACAAGCGCCCTGCTGAGGAGCACACCAGCCCACACCGTGAGTCAGACCGGAAATATCTTTAACCTCTTTTACTTTTACCCATTTTGCTTCTTCTGGGATAGGAGCACAACCGTGATTAACACCCTGTGCCACTGGACACATTTCTTCAACTTCTTTTGAATAAATCATGTGAAATCTCCTTTCGAATCACTCTTAGATTACTTATTCATAAGCATTCACCTTATTTTCTCATATTTTGAGGAAAAAATCTAGTGGTTTTTGATATTTTTTTGTCAAAAATCTAAATCTGAGGCGGAGGAAGTTTGTAGTTACTGTTCGCTCGGCCTTATTCCCAAAGTCAAAATTGCATTTATAGCCTGATAAAGTGACGTTTCCAATAAAATGTTCTGGATATCTACAAATAAAAATGCTATAATAAGGTGGATTGCCATAAACTACACGGAGGGATTTTCGAAGCGGGGATGCCAGCTGTAGTGTGCGTGTGTTTGAATGGTATAGTTATGCCGTTAACAATCGTTTCACCTATTATGAGTTATGTGAGGTAATATGAAGATCAAAACGAAAGTACTACCATATGAAAAGGTGTTGACACTGACTCCTTATGTACATGAAAAACCAATTAAACAAAGTTTTCTGTTCCGTAAGCTGTTGCGAATTTTGTCCTCTTATGATCTGTGGACGACCAAGTTTCAGTATCAGACCATTGGTATGGAGAAACTTCCTAAAGATCAGCCATGCCTTATTCTTATGAATCACTCCAGCTTTATTGATCTGGAGATTGTAGCTAAGCTTTTTTCTAACAGACCGTATCAGATTGTATGTACGTTAGATGGGCTGGTAGGGAAGAAGTGGCTTATGAGAATGCTGGGCTGTATTCCCACCAGGAAATTTGTCACAGATCCTTCTCTGGTGCGTGATCTGGTGTATTGTGTGAAGGAATTGAAAAGTTCTATTGTCATGTATCCTGAGGCCAGTTATAGCTTTGACGGAACGGCGACACCCTTGCCGGAAAGCATCGGGAAATGTATGAAGCTCTTACAGGTGCCTGTTGTGGTAGTGCGTACTTATGGGCCTTCCACAAAGATCCTCTTTATAATGGACTTCAGAAACGCAAGACCAAGGTTTACGCGGTGGTGGAATATATACTCTCACCGGAAGATATAAAGAGTAAAAAGCCGGAAGAGTTAAATGAAATCTTAAAACAACATTTTAGCTTTGATCATTTTCGTTGGCAACAAGAAAACGGAATCAAAATATATGAGAAATTCAGGGCTGACGGACTTAATAAAGTACTTTACAAGTGTCCCCATTGTCAGATGGAAGGTAAGATGTTGGGCAAGGGCATATCCTTAAGCTGTCAAAGCTGTCACAAGGTATACATACTTACTGAGGATGGCTATATGAAGGCGCAAGATGGTGTGACAGAGATTTCTCACATTCCTGATTGGTATCGATGGCAGAGAGAAAGTGTCAAAAAAGAGATTTTGGATGGCAGTTACCGTCTTTATGTACCCGTTACTATCTATATGATGGTTAATACTGATTGTATCTACAAGGTAGGAGAGGGAAGACTACTTCACACGACAGAGGGGTTTCACCTTACCGGCTGCGATGACAAGCTTCATTATACACAGCCTCCCTGTTCTTCCTACAGTCTGTACTCTGATTTCTTCTGGTATGAAATCGGTGATGTGATCTGTATCGGGGATAGCAAGATACAGTACTATTGCTTTCCGAAGGATTGTGGTGATGTCGTGGCGAAGACAAGGCTTGCTGCTGAAGAGTTATATCGTTTGGTAAAGTCTGCTAAAAGCCAAGGTAAATGAGTTGAATTTATAAGAATTTATTTTATTTTCATTGTATGTACACAATTTGTTCATATTTATAAGTTATAGTATATAATATAATATTTTTGCTTTGCTGTGAGGAACTGATTTTTTAATCACTCTACAGCAGGTAAACTTTCATCAGGAGGCATACATATGAGTAACGAAAAGACAATCGCAAAGATTGAAAAAGCTGCTGCAAAGAAGAAATCTGCAGCTATCATTAAAATTATGGCAAAGGCTGATAAGGAGACTTTAGTAAAAGCTCTTGAAGTTCTTGGTTCAATCGGTGATGAGGATTCACGTAACCACATCACACACTACCTTGATCATGAAGATGGAGACATCAGACTTACTGCATGCCAAGCTGCACTGGTCATCAACACTGAGTATATGAGGACAAGAGTAAGACATCAGCTTGCAATGGAGAAAGACGAGGCTATTAAGGTTCAGATTCAGAAAGCATTTAACCAGGCTAGAGAAACCAGAGAATAATTTATAAATAGCTTGTAGGAATCGGTAAAATATTATTAACATTGTTTGTTTATAATATTTTACCGATTTATTTATAAAAGGAGATATTATGAAAACTATATTATTTCAGGGCGATTCTATTACAGACGCCGGTCGTTCCAGAGAGAATGATAGCAATATGGGACATGGATACTCTACGTTGGTGAAAGGTGTTTTGGGATTTGAACAGCCTGGTGAATATCAATTTATAAACAGAGGAATCAGCGGTAATCGTGTAATTGATCTCTATGCAAGAATCAAGATGGACATCATTAATTTAAAACCGGATGTAATGAGCATATTAATCGGTGTTAATGATGTATGGCACGAGGTTTCCAGAGAAAACGGTGTAGATGCTGAGAAGTATTATAAGATTTATTCTATGTTGATAGAGGAGATCAAAGAGGCTCTTCCTGACATTAAGATCATAATATTAGAACCTTTTGTATTAAAGGCATCTGCCACACAAGAGGCTTGGGATGTTTTTCATACAGAAGTATGTAAACGTGCTGAAAAGGCAAAAGCTATTGCAGAGAAGTATCAATTGACCTTTGTTCCATTGCAGGACAAGTTTGATGAAGTCATGAAATCCTGTCCGGCTGATTATTGGCTGCATGACGGTGTGCATCCCACTACTATGGGACATGAATTGATCAAGCGTGAGTGGCTGGAAGCATATAAGAGTTTGTAGAATGTTGAATGAGAGGTATCTATATGAGTGAAAAATGGAATGGTTTTGAATATAATTGCCTTGTTTTTGAAGAGCATAATGCCATCGTTGTATTGCCGGAAGAGGGCACTGCCAATGGTTATCTTGCTATTAAGACAGAGTATTGGGATGCTTTCCCGGAAGCGGCCGAGATTGATCTGGTAAGAAACGGATTTCATCTATGTTATATCAAAAACGATAACCGTTGGGGCACTGATTCTGATATTGACAGAAAGGCCAGATTTATCAGACATGTACAGGCAGAATATCACTTAAAGTCTAAATGTGTCCCGGTAGGAATGAGCTGTGGAGGTTTGATTGCGATCAAGCTTTCTGCCAGATATCCAGAGCTGATAAAGTGTCTGTACCTGGATGCGCCTGTTGTAAACTATATGAGTTGCCCCTGTGGCTTTGGCGTGGGCAATTCGCTGGCTGCGGGTCCTTTTGCCGAGATTCTGGGGGCGTTGAAGCTTTCCAGTGTATCTGAGCTTCTTGCTTATCGTGAGATGCCCTTGGATAAATTACCTGTTTTGGTTGCCAACAAGATTCCTGTTGTTATGGTATCAGGAGACAGCGATCAAACGGTTCCTTTCTGTGAGAATGGTATCTGGGTACAGAAGGCTTACAAGGACGCAGGAGTGGAGATCGAAGTATACATAAAGCCGGGTGCAGACCATCATCCACATGGTTTGCCGGATCCTGCACCGGTAATTTCCTTTATCTTGAGACATTGTGATTAAAAAACATAAACTTTATGTAGAAAAAATAATAACAGCATGATATAATATGTGTACAGGGCAGAACTGATGGTTTTTCAGGGTTCTTCCCATGACATGCACATATTAGGAGGGTGAGTCATATGGATGAGCAGAATTACAACAATCAGTATGAGCAGAATAACAATTATCAGAATGATACGAATATTCAACAGTATTCTTATCAGGCAGAAGGGCAACCCCAGCCGCCCAAGCAAAGTAATGTGCTTGCTATTGTAGGTATGATTTTGGGTATTATTTCTATTCTTGCAGGGTGCTGTGGTTGGTACAGTTTGTTTCTTGGGATTCCCGGTCTTGTTTGTTCAATTCTTTCAAGGAAGCAGGGGAAGAGCGGAATGTCTGTGGCAGGTATCGTTTGTTCTATCATCGGCATTATAATTGGTGTGTTGATGGCAGTTATGACTTATTTGGTTGTGGCTATTTTGGCAACAGAGCCTGAGTTCCGGCAGATTTTTGAGATGTATGGACTATAAGAATCTTTCATTGGAGCGAAAGCTTTTTTACATAGGATTAGGTGCTTTGCCGGCCGGTGTATTGTTTTTCTCTCTGTATGATATATTATTTTCTCCCTTATGTCCGTTTCGTGGATGTATCTGGGATATGCTGTTTGGGATTTATTGTCCGGGTTGTGGTGGTACACGCGCGATTATTGCATTATTGAAAGGAAAGCCTCTTACCGCTCTTTGGTATCATCCGGTTGTCGTATATGGAGTGGCGTTATATAGTATCTTTATGGTCAGTCAGATGCTTGCATTGGTCAGTAGAGGACGTATCAGAGGTATAAGATTTCATGATTGGTATCTTTATTCGGCAATCATTATCATCGTTGTTAATTGCCTTGCCAAGAATTATCTACGGATAAGGCACGGAATTACATTATAAAATTACAATTTAAATACGAAAGGAGTCTTAACATGGACAAAAAAGTAACTGGTATCATAGCATATCTTACCATTATTGGTTGGATCGTTGCTTATATCGCTGGAGATAAGGAAGGCGCTAAGTTCCATCTGAATCAAGGTCTGGTAATCGCACTTTGTTCGATTGTCAACACTATAATCGGAGCAATCCCTTTCATTGGGGCAATCGTTTCCTTTATTGTCAGCATTTTGATCCTGGTATGTGTTGTGATCGGTATCATTTCTGCTGCAAAAGGTGAAGAAAAACAAGTTCCTATTCTTGGTGGCATCAAGATCCTAAATTAAGAAACAAAATTAAGAACTCCCAAGCAGCAGTTTTTCTCATAAAAGAAATGCAGCAGTTTGGGGGTTCTCATCTTATTTATTATGAATCATTAATCACTGATCAGATCTTCTTCCTGAGGTTCCTCACCATGCATGTATATCAGAATTAGTTGAATACGTTTATAAGCTCTTTTATAATTCTTGTATGCGTAATCGCTCATAGCTTGATCAAAAGTATCGTTAGCATATGCTTTGGCATAAGAATCAGCTGCCTCTGACATGTATTTACTTGCTTCATCAGATAATTCTTCCAGATATTTGAATTCTTCCGGAAACTCCAATGCTGCCAGTGCTTTAAATTGTTGATCCATTTGATCCATATAAACAATTAATTGGTTACTTGCATTTTCTGATTTGGCATCAATATTATTGATGGCTGTATCCAGAGTTGATAAATTACTACAAAAATTTTCGAAATTCACTTTAAATTTAGCCAGTTCAGGATCCTCTCCACAAGCGGTCAGTAATAATCCAATTAACAGTGTTGTAATTACAACGATAACTTTCTTATTCAAAACAATCCCTCCATAGTATGTTCTAGTGATGTGTTTGTATTAAAATATCACATTTTTTTGCTTTTTTCAACTAATTTAGGAAAAGTGTTACAAAAAAATAATTTAAGGTTGATTTTTTGTTCCAAAAGTGTTTACATATATAAGAGAGATGTGAGGTGAATGTTCATGAATAAATTAGAATTTCAGGAATATATACAACAAGAAATACGATATCTTGATGGAGCAACCGGCTCTAATCTGATGAAAGCCGGTATGCCGACCGGTGTATGTCCGGAGCAATGGATCTTAGAGCATAGAGACGTGTGTCTGAATCTGCAGAAGGAGTATGTGGCAGCCGGAACCGATATTATATATTGTCCTACCTTTTCCGGTAACAGGGTAAAACTTTCAGAATATCATCTGGAAGAACATATGGAAGAGATGATCACACAGCTGGTAGAGATTTCCAAAGAAGCTGCAGCAAGCACGGATAGAAGAGTATTGATCGCCGGTGACCTGACAATGACAGGCAGACAACTGATTCCTATGGGAACGATGGAACTGGAGGATCTGATATCTATCTATAAGGAACAGATCTGCTACCTGGAAAAGGCAGGTGTGGATCTGTTAGTGGTGGAAACCATGATGAGCCTGCAAGAGGCCAGAGCTGCCTTGATCGCAGCAAAAGAAGTGTCTGCGCTTCCTGTTATGGTCACTATGACTTTTGAAAAAGATGGGCGTACACTGTTTGGCACGGACGCCCTCACTGCTGCCATTGTTTTAGAGAAGCTGGGTGCTGCGGCAATCGGAGCAAACTGTTCTACAGGGCCGGCCAAGATGCAGGATATCATCCGTACCATGGCACAGTCCGTAAGTATTCCCGTGATCGCCAAGCCCAATGCCGGTCTGCCTTATACAGACGACCAGGGTAATACTTGCTACAGTATGGATGCAGAGCAGTTTTCAGAGGAGATGGTATTACTTACAGAAGCCGGTGCTTCCATACTGGGTGGCTGTTGCGGCACAACGCCGGAATATATCCGGTTGTTGAAATCTGCTACACAGAACAGAAAACCCTTTATTCCCGTAAAATCAGCTGCAAGATATTTGACTTCAGAACGAATGACGGTCTCTTTTTCCCTTGACCAAAGTTTTCTCATCGTAGGTGAGAGGATCAATCCTACCGGTAAGAAGGCTTTTCAGGCAAGCCTTAGAGAAGGCAGTCTTGATATGGTAAGACGTTTTGCTGAAGAGCAGGAAGTCTGTGGTGCCCGGATTCTGGATGTAAATATGGGAATGAGCGGTATCAACGAGAAAGAGATGATGATACAAGCTATCAGGGAAATAAGCAGTGTTACCAATCTGCCTCTTTCTTTGGATTCCAGTCATGTGGAAGTGCTGGAAGAGGCGCTGAGACAGTATCCCGGCAGAGCCTTGATCAATTCCATTTCTCTGGAGACCGAGAAGTTTGAAAAGCTTTTACCACTGGCAGCCAAGTATGGCGCCATGTTTATCCTGTTGCCTCTGTCTGATAAAGGTCTCCCGGAGAACCTGGAAGAAAAGAAAGCAATCATTCAAAAAATACTCCACAGGGCACTTGAATTTGGCCTGACCAAGGAGGATATCATTGTAGATGGTCTCGTTACCACCATCGGTGCCAATAAGAATGCAGCACTGGAGACTTTGGAGACCATACGTTATTGTAAAGAACTGGGGCTGGCAACCATATGCGGACTTTCTAATATATCCTTTGGTATGCCGGAGCGCAGTTACGTAAACACTGCTTTCCTCACACTTGCCATTTCAGCAGGACTTACCATGGCCATTGCCAACCCCTCTCAGGAGCTGTTGGTCAGCTGTGCATTGGCTACGGATCTGCTTCTGAATAAAGAAGATGCAGATATCAG
>JAZRJO010000012.1:0-2608 GCA_045645825.1 Acetatifactor sp.
TTTCAAATATTTCTTTTGCATAGATGGTCCGAAAATCTACCATTGTCGGCAAAATACCTTCGATCTCTAATTTTCTGTTCAATTGCCTTTTGACTTTATAAATGGTAGTTAACAACTGTTCCAGACCTTTTACAGGTAAATACGCTGTCTGTACCGGAATCAACACTGTATCAGCTGCAGCTAATGCATTGATCGTCATCATTCCCAAAGATGGCATACAGTCGATCAAAATGTAATCATAGTCATCCTTCAAAATATCTATATAGGAACGCAGTATCCGTTCTCTGCTCAATACGTTGATAAGTGACACTTCAAGGGCAGACAGCTCAATATTAGCAGGAACCAGATCCACACCTTCCTCATGATGCAATATCCCTTCCTTGGGATCTCCTTCGCCTTCATTAATAATATCCATCAACTTACTGGCTAAAGTAATTCTGATCTCATCCGGCTCTATATATCCCAGGCTTGCCGTCATACTTCCTTGTGGATCTGCATCCATCAATAAAACTTTCTTTCCATGTCGGGCCAACCCGATACCAAGATTAACTGTTGTTGTGGTCTTACCCACTCCACCTTTTTGATTTGCAATTGCTATTACTTTGCACATTAATTCCATCCTCCGTAAAGATTAATTTTACTGCACTACAGTTTCTAAAAAGTTTGACCACAACACAAAAAAGGACATCTTCCTTGTTTTCACTTGGAAAATGTCCTTAGATGCAAAATTATTAAATTGGACTCGCATCAATACTGAAACTTGCATTATCATGCATTATTCAGCATTATGCTTTGCAAATTTGTTGCAATTTTGTTGCAAAATCCTCATTCAAATGCCTAAAAAGCTTGAATTTACGGGATTATTCGATGATAGTAGCAACACGGCCTGAACCCACAGTACGTCCACCTTCTCTGATAGCGAAAGTAAGACCCTGCTCCATAGCGATAGGATGGATCAGTTCGATGGTCATCTCTACGTTATCACCAGGCATGCACATCTCGGTGCCAGCGGGCAGGTTACATACACCGGTAACGTCGGTTGTTCTGAAGTAGAACTGAGGACGATAGTTGTTGAAGAAAGGAGTATGACGTCCACCTTCATCTTTGGTCAGAACGTAAACCTGAGCGGTAAACTTGGTGTGGCACTTAACAGTGTTGGGTTTTGCAAGAACCTGTCCTCTTTCAATTTCAGTTCTCTGAACACCACGAAGCAGAGCACCGATGTTATCACCAGCCTGTGCCTCATCCAGCATCTTACGGAACATTTCGATACCGGTTACAACAGTCTTCTTGGTCTCTTCCTTGATACCAACGATTTCAACTTCGTCGTTCAGGTGCAGAGTACCACGCTCTACTCTACCGGTAGCAACGGTACCACGACCTGTGATGGTGAATACGTCCTCTACAGGCATCAGGAAAGGCTTGTCAGTGTCACGCTCAGGATCGGGAATATGGCTATCAACGGTATCCATAAGTTCCATGATCTTGTCTCCCCAAGGTCCCATGGGATCTTCAAGAGCTTTCAGAGCAGAACCCTTAACGATAGGGCAATCTGTGAACTCATACTCTTCGAGCTGCTCAGTGATCTCCATCTCAACCAGCTCTAACAGTTCTTCGTCATCAACCATATCACACTTGTTCATGAATACAACGATGTAAGGTACACCTACCTGACGGGACAGAAGGATGTGCTCCTTGGTCTGAGCCATAACACCGTCAGTAGCAGCAACTACCAGGATAGCGCCGTCCATCTGAGCAGCACCGGTGATCATGTTCTTTACATAGTCAGCGTGGCCAGGGCAGTCAACGTGTGCATAGTGTCTGTTCTCGGTCTGATACTCAACGTGTGCGGTAGAGATGGTGATACCACGCTCTCTCTCTTCGGGAGCCTTATCGATGTTCTCGAAATCTACCTTACAGTTACCAGCTACTCTCTCAGCAAGTACCTTGGTGATAGCAGCGGTTGTAGTAGTTTTACCATGGTCAACGTGACCGATGGTACCAATGTTACAATGGGGCTTGTTTCTTTCAAATTTAGCTTTAGCCATTATTGTAGTCCTCCTTAAAATGATCAACTATTTTTCCGCCGAAGTGCATCGCTCGCGCAGTCCGGCGTGATTTTACTCGGCTACTTCTGATTATATTAAATAATTGGAAGTTTTTCAAGTGATTTTTTTAAAAACAGGCATACTTTACGGACATTTTTTGTCCGCAAAGCATTTTCCTGTATTTTTTAAGTTATAAAGTGCAATTTACTTAGCGGGCAAATTTATTTTGCGGGCGAATTTACTTCGCCTTAGCTGCCAGAACCTTCTCCTGAACGTTCTTAGGCACCTGCTCGTACTTCTCAAAGAACATGGAGTAGTTACCACGACCCTGAGTTCTGGAACGCAGGTCGGTAGAATAACCGAACATCTCAGCAAGAGGAACAAATGCTCTAACCATCTTACCGCCGCCAATATCATCCATACCTTCGATACGACCACGACGGGAGTTGATATCACCGATAACATCACCCATGTATTCTTCAGGCATGGTTACTTCTACCTTCATGATGGGCTCCATCAGAACGGGAGCAGCCTTCTGCATAGCATCTTTAAATGCAAGG
>JAZRJO010000013.1:0-2119 GCA_045645825.1 Acetatifactor sp.
ATATACCGGTGTGACGCTTTGCTGTCGCCTGAAGGATGGTAAAGAGTTGATCAAGAGCTTTCACGAAGAGACGGAAGTGACCTTTTATTCCATGGCGGAAGAAGAGATACAGGATTATGTGGACACGAAAGACCCCATGGACAAAGCCGGGGCATATGGAATTCAGGGCATCTGCGCCCGTTATATCAGTGGGATTCGGGGAGATTACAATAACGTAGTAGGTCTTCCGGTGGGCAGGCTGTATCAGGAAGTACGCAATCTGATAAAGGAACATTAACAGGAAAGGATAAGATTATGAAAAAAGCAGTAATTTTTGATTTGGACGGAACCTTGTCAGATTCTCTGACTAGTATTAAATATTGTGCGGATCTGGCAGTAGAGCCTTGGGGTTATGGACCTTTTTCTGAGGAAGAGTACAAATATTTTGTAGGGGACGGAGCTGCCAATCTGATCAAAAGGTGTTTGATTGCAGGGGGAGATGTGGAGTTGGTTCATTTTGAAGAAGCTTTTGCAAGATATCGGGAAATCTTCAAAGAGAACTGTATGTATGAGGTGAAGCCCTATGACGGGATCAGGGAGCTGTTGAGAGCATTAAAAGAGAATGGGCTGAAGATTACGGTATTATCCAATAAGCCCCATGCACAGACAATTGATGTGGTTGAGACACTGTTTGGGGAAGGATATTTTGACGTGATCCGGGGACAGAGGCCGGAAGTGCCCATTAAGCCAAGTCCGGCCGGTGTGTATCAGATATTAGATGAGCTTAGCCTGGAAGTGGAAGATATCCTCTATTTGGGAGATACCGGTACCGATATGCAGACAGGAAAGAGTGCCGAGGCATTTACAGTAGGCGTGCTGTGGGGCTTTCGGAAAAGAGAAGAATTGGAGGAGAATGGGGCGGATGCCATCATTGAGCAACCGCTGGAGGCGTTGAAATACATTTAGGGATAATGCAATTTGGAGGTGGGAAGAGGCGATGGGTAATTTCGGCATTGTGCACAAATTTTGCGTTTCTACCAAAAAATTGAAATATTCTATTGACGTAGCTCTCTATTATTAATATTATGGATAGAGAAATACGAAATCCGCAAGGGGAAGCTTACGGATGGTGAAAAGGAGGGTTAGTGTATGCATGAGTTTGATGATGCAGTGCTGGAGTGTTTCTTAAAGAATCAGTTACAGCTGTTCCCTGAAAGAGTAGCTGAGAATCTGGAAGCTGCTGAAAGCTTTCTGGAAGAGTGTATGGCTGTAGTAGTAGATTCCGTTGAAGAAGTGATCGAGTTCTTTGAAGAAGAAGGACTTGACATTGACGGTGCTATTGGGGATGAGATTCTGGAAGCTGCTGAGGTGTTTGATATTGGCGATGGCAGATATCTGATCGTGGAAGGCTAATAAGATAGAAGATGCAGGCTGCGCTTCCGTTGGGAGGTGCAGCCTGTTTAATTAAGCAAAATATTTATCAATGATCTCAACCAATCCATCATGGTTATTATCCCGCGACGTAACAATGTCAGCAACCTCTTTTACCGCATCTGTGGCATTGGCCATAGCGATGCCGGTGCCGGCAGCTTTTAGCATGGATAGGTCGTTTTCGGCATCTCCGGCAGCGAAGGTGTGGCTGTGGGGCACGTGGAGGTATTGTTCCACGAAGAGCAGTGCACTTCCTTTGCCGGCGCCGGCAGGCAGAATCTCCAGATACTGATCGTTGGAGAAGATGATTTGTACCCGACCGCCTAAGTGGGGCAGTAAGTGTGATCTGAAGTCTTCCAGCTTGGAGCGGTCTGTCAGATGGATGCACTGGAGCTTGAAGGAACCTTGTTCCAAGCTGTCAGGAATGCTTTCCACGCATTTCACAGGCAGGTGGATTCTGCTGGTGTAAAAGCGCAGTTCATCGTTTATGCCGTGGCTGACAATTTCATTGTCTGTGTAGGCGTGGATGTGTAGGCCGCGCTTCTTGGCTTCACCCACGATAAAGCGGATATCCGGAAGCTCCAGGCGATGCACCAGTATGTTGGAGGCTGTATCGCAGTCATAAATCAGCGCACCGTTGTTGGAGATGATCAGCATATTAGGGTATTCGATGCCGTGTTTTGTCCGAACCTCCAGGATGCTGGGCAGG
>JAZRJO010000014.1:0-3759 GCA_045645825.1 Acetatifactor sp.
TGGTGGCTGCATGTGGCATTCCGGTTGCCAAGATGAGCGGAAGAGGGCTGGGGCATACCGGTGGCACTATCGATAAGCTTGAGAGCTTTCCCAGGTTTCGAACGGATTTAACGTCCCGGCAGTTTGTTGATCAGGTCAACCGTATCGGTATCGCCATCATGGGGCAGACAGCGGATCTGGCACCGGCAGATAAGAAATTGTATGCCCTTCGGGATGTAACTGCTACCGTCGACAATCTTTCCCTGATCGCAAGCTCTATCATGAGTAAGAAGCTGGCTGCAGGCGCAGATGCCATTGTACTGGATGTAAAGACAGGAAGCGGCGCGTTTATGAAAACAGAGGAGGATGCAATGTCCCTGGCTCACGAAATGGTACGGATCGGGAAGGACGCCGGCAGACGCACCATGGCAGTGGTGTCTGATATGGATCAGCCTCTGGGATATGCTGTGGGAAATGCACTGGAAGTGAAGGAAGCCATTGATACACTGAGCGGAAAGGGACCGGAGGACTTTAAAGAACTGTGTCTGACCTTGGGTAGCTGTATGCTCATCGCCGGCCGGAAAGCAAAGAACCATCAGGAAGCCGCGGATATGCTTCTTTCCACGATTGAAGATGGCAGCGCACTGAAGAAATTTGCAGAGTTTGTAGAAGCCCAGGGTGGAGATTCTGCGGCAGTGTATGATACAGAGCGTTTACCTAAGGCCGGAATCATACAGCCCATTGAAGCTCCCCGGAATGGATATATTTCCCGGATCATTTGTGATGAGATCGGCATTGCTTCCCTTATTCTGGGAGGTGGCAGAGAAACCAAAACATCCAAGATAGATCTGTCCGTAGGTCTGGTGCTTACTGCTAAGGTAGGAGATTACGTAAAGGCCGGGGAACCTCTTGCCTGGCTTCATGCCAATGACGAACAAAAAGCCGATATGGCGCGAAAACGCTTCCTTTCTGCATACCAATTCTCTGACAAACCTGTTTTGCCACATAAACTGATCAAGACAATCATTGAATAAAAATAATCCGGCGATTGTATTTGTTGTCATGTATCCTTAGAAGGGCTCATATAATGAATCATGAAAAAGTCAAACATGAACCCTAAAAAAGAAAAGATAATAGAGACCTTCCAATTGCCAAAAGATGTGTGTCTTGGAGCCTTGAGGGTAACCCTGACAGGCAACAGTGAGGCTTGGATCGAAAATTACAGGGGAATTCTGGAATACACCGGTACCATGATTCTCCTACAAGGCAAAAAATGCCAAGTCTGCTTTGAAGGAACACGTCTATCCATCGATTATTACACCAATGAAGATATGAAAATAAGCGGCCATATCACATGCGTCAAATATCAGTAGAATAAAGGTAGAATAGGAGTCTGCATGATAGCATTATTAAAATATATCAAGGGATACGTCCGCATTAAAATATGGGGCTTATCCCCGGAGCGTTTTATGAATTTATGCAGCAATAGAGATATATTGCTGTGGGATATTGCAAAAGATGGAGACACTTATACCATGTGCATCAGTCTGAAGGCGTTTTATCAGCTAAGACCCATTGCACGTAAGACAGGAACCAGGGTAGTCATATTACAAAGAGTAGGACTACCTTTTTTTGTGCCTATGATTCTTTCCAGAAAAATATTTTGCCTGGGACTGATACTGTGTGTGGCGTTCTGGATCGGTTCTTCCTATTTTGTGTGGGACATTGAGTGTAGTGGCAATTATCAGATCACAGATGATGTGTTGATGACCTTTTTAAAAGAGCAGGATGTGAAGGTGGGGATGCTTAAGAGCAAATTGGACATTGAGGCTCTGGAAAAAGAAATCCGGCGTTCCTTCAATGAAGTGACTTGGACCAGTGCTAAATTAAATGGTACAAAGCTGATCATAGATATGAAGGAAAATGATGTGCCATTGATCCCGGCTATCAAGGAAGATCAGGGTGGAAAGAATTTGATTTCCCAATATGATGGGACCATTGTGTCCATGATCGTCAGAAATGGTGTACCGAAGGCGGTCATTGGGGATGTGATCACCCAAGGAAATGTTTTGGTGGAAGGGATGATTCCAATTTATAACGAGGATACCACTGTGCGGGAATATCAGTATGTGACATCTGATGCTGACATTATTATCCGTCGTGAGATGACCCATCAGGAGGTGCTTAGCTTTGACCTTATCAAGAAGGAATACACCGGCCGGGAAAAAACGGGGTATTATTTTCGCCTTGGTGAGAAGGAAATAAAGTTTACGATGGAGAGACCGTTTCTTATTTTTGACAGTCTAATCAAAGAGCAGACATTGCATATTCTGAAAAAATTGGATATTCCCATATATTTCGGGCAGATTACATACAGAGAATACCAAAATGTGGAGTATAGATACAGTAAAGAGCAGGCAAAAGAGCATCTGTTACAAAAAATTAATAAATTTTTTGCAAATTTAGAAGAAAAAGGTGTACACATTATTGAAAAAAATGTTAGAATAGAGACAGAGGATGATCAGTGGGTTTTGAATGCCGATCTGACTGTAGAAGAGGCGGTAGGAGAGCTTGTTGATATTCCCATGGATGATTCTATAGAGAATAACCGGTCTTCGGTGGAGGCCGATGCCGTTGAATAGGATAACTGGTTAGGATAAAGAGGTTAGGACAAAAAGAATGAGTGAATTTTCAGAGAGAATGGAGATACCTTCAGAGCATATGCAGAAGATCTTTGGCATGCAGGATGCATATCTAAAGAAGCTTGAGAGAGATTTTCATGTTATGGTGGTGGATCGCAACGGAAGTGTGATCATCACCGGGCAGGAGCAAAATGTCAGGAAGGTGAAGAAGATACTGGAACAGTTAACAGAGATTTCCCGCAGGGGTAATGAGATAGAGGAGCAGAGTGTGGATTACGCGATCACAATGGGTATGGAAGAGCAGGAAGAGGTATTGACGCAGATTGACAGTGATGTGATCTGTCATACAGTAAGCGGCAAGCCCATCAAGCCCAAGACCTTGGGACAGAAGCAGTATGTGGATGCGATCCGTAAGAATATGATCGTATTTGGTTTAGGACCTGCCGGTACCGGTAAGACTTATCTGGCCATGGCTATGGCCATTACGGCATTTAAAAATGATGAAGTGAGCAGGATCATTTTGACCAGACCTGCCATCGAAGCCGGAGAGAAGCTGGGATTTTTGCCGGGAGACTTACAGAGTAAGGTAGACCCGTATCTAAGACCACTCTATGACGCCCTTTATCAGATCATGGGTGCAGAGAGCTTTGCCAAGAATATGGAGAAAGGCTTGATCGAGGTGGCGCCTCTTGCATACATGAGAGGACGTACACTGGATAACGCTTATATTATCCTGGATGAGGCCCAGAACACCACACCGGCGCAGATGAAGATGTTCCTGACTCGTATCGGTTTTGGTTCTAAGGTAGTAGTGACAGGTGATTCTTCTCAGAAGGATCTTCCCGCCGGAACCAAATCAGGTCTGGATATTGCAACCAAGGTGTTATCTAAGATTGATGATATTGCTTTTTGTAATCTGAGCAGTAAGGATGTGGTCCGTCATCCGCTGGTACACAAGATTGTAAAGGCATATGATGCTTATGAAGCTAGAGAAAGTAATAAAGAAAAAAGCCGCGCTCATACCCGTGGCCGCGCAGATAAATGACTATGGGAATAAAGGAGGACCAAAGATGACCTTTTACGTGGAGAACGAGACAGATGAAAAGTTTCCTTTTGAGGTAGAGGAGATTGTAGAGCA
>JAZRJO010000015.1:0-5582 GCA_045645825.1 Acetatifactor sp.
CCGTACAGGCAATCACCGCAGCAAAATAAATGAAATTGATCATAGGATGATAACTGTCAAATCTCATGTAAACTCACCTGCTCATCATTCCATACTTTGTCTTCATACGGTTTAGCTTCTCCATCATAGGTCTTGCCAATAAAAGCAGCGTCAGTGCAGTCGCCACGCCATGAATCAAGTTCGGAATCAGTCCGGACCCAAAAATCGTCAGTGCATAGGCACCGGTAACCGGCTGTCCCATGGTAAAAATCGAGCACACATCCAGTATGGGGCCTACAATTACCTGAATAATGGCATATCCCAACAATGCAGTCTGTATCGGCAGTTCCTCATGCATAAGACTCTTTTTATGAAACCAGCCGGCCAGTGCACCGCCCATGCCATAGGCAAACATCTGCCATGGAGTCCAAGGGCCCTGTCCGAAGATAAAGTTGCTGACAAATCCACTGATAACACCGGTAAGGAATCCCGCACCGGGGCCAAAGGCCATACCTGTGATCATGATAATACCGCACATAGGCTTGAAGAACGGAATCATGGCAAATGCTGTTCTGGAAGCAATGGCAATGGCACTCATAACCGATAAGGTTACCATTTCCCTTGCCTGTGGCTTCTTTCGCTCATAGGAAAAGAAGAACACCACAAAAGCAAGCAGAATCAATCCCACACTGACCAGATAATAATTTCCGTTTATAAGTTCTTTTGACATAATGCAATAACCTCCTCGTTGGTAATGGTATTTTCAAACAGATGACGGCTCATTCGGTTTGCCGCTGTGGTATAAAAACTGTTGCCGGAGAAAAATCGGTTCGGTGTATTGGTGGTGACGATACCTCCGTCAAAGAACATACTCACCGTATCCGCATAACGGGCACAGAATTCCACATCATGGGATATCATGATAATGGTCACACCCTGCTCCTTGAGTTTTTCCATAATCTCTGCAAATTTCAGTTTAAAGAAACTGTCAATTCCCTTGGTAGGCTCATCCAAAAGTAAAATCTTCGGTTCGGTTAATAATACCTTGGCAAGAGCAGCCCGTTGCTGTTCTCCACCGGACAAATCGTATGGATGACTCTCCAAAAGATCTGTGATCTCGCAGGTTTCTGCCACCTGTGCAATCCTTGCATTTCTCTCCGCCTCCGATATCTTCCCTGACAGCATCTCTGCCAAATCTTCCTTTACAGTCTTATGTACAAACAGGCTCTGGGGATCCTGGGGCAACATGGCTAACATCCCCTGAAATAACTCCCCGGACTTATATTTTTCAATCTTTTTACCGTCAATCAACACCTTGCCACGGTAAGGCCTGCAGATACCGCTGATGGCCTTCAAAGTCGTGGACTTTCCGGTTCCGTTGCCACCTACAATGGCAAAGAGGCTGTTCTTAGGAACTCTCAGGGAAACACCCTTTAAGATATCCGGCGTTTCTTTTTCATATCGAAACCACAACTCCTGTAATTCTACCGCCGGATTCTTGATATCCTCCTCAATGTACCTCTGCCCCTTATCCACCTTGGTTTCAGTAATTGTGATGCCGGCAAACAGCTGATCCAGCCACTCTGCGCCTTCCCGGACAGTAAGAGGACATGTCAGCCCGGATAGAAGAGCTTTCGCAGAAGATGCTTTCTCCTGTACTCCATAATAAATCTGCACCGGTGTAGGCATGGCCGCAAACATCCGGTTATTTTCCCCTTTTAAGAACTCTCCTATTCTTTCCGGTCTGTCATTGGCAATGACCTTGCCTTCCTCCATGACAATTACACGGTCAGAAGCATAGAAGATATCCTCCAGTCTATGTTCTGTAATAATGATGGTAGTACGAAGCTCACGATTGATCTTGCGCACTGTATTTAAAAAATCTGATGCTGCGATGGGGTCTAACTGGCTGGTGGGTTCATCCAAAATCAGCACACCGGGCTGCATAGCCATGATGGATGCCAGGTTTAAAAGTTGTTTCTGTCCACCGGACAATTCTGATACGTTCTTATGGAACCAATCCTGGATACCGAAATAGCTTGCCATCTCGGCAACTCTTAAGCGGATGGTCTTCTGATCATAGCCTAAGCTTTCCAGACCAAACGCCAGCTCATGCCACACTTTATCGGTGACAATCTGATTGTCAGGATTTTGCATCACATACCCGATCCTGGAGGACTGTTCCCTCATATCCACTTCCTTTAACGGTCTGCCCTGAAACAGAATCTGACCTTTCATTTTTCCATAAGGAGCCAGCACACTCTTTAAATGCTTTAATAACGTGGTCTTACCACTGCCACTTCGGCCGCATACAGTCACATATTCTCCCTCTTCAATGGTCAGGGAAACATTGTTAAGTGCCAGCCTCTCCTTAACTGCCGGATAACAAAAACTCAAATCCTTGATCTCAAAATGTGCCATGTCAATTCCTCCCAAATATGTAATGCTGTTGGTATAGACAGAAAAGCAAAATAACATACCGTTCCCAAAACTGTCCAACCATTCTCTATTCCTGAAATGTGTATCTGCGGAAGATAGGTCACATCCATTCCTCCACAAAATACACAGATTATATTCACACTTAAAAATACAAACATCAGCCCCAGCAGGACTTTATCTCTCTTTCCCATACGATAAACAGAAAAGCTGGTCCGCTTTCCCGTACCAAAGCCACGGCTTCTCATACTGTCTGCCATGACGATGCCGCCCTCCAACGCCCAGGAAGTCAGTGCAGATACAATGGTCATACCATACTCTGCTTTCTCTTTGCTCTTTCCGCTTTCCACGGACTTACCGATGCATTTCCTTGCCCCACCGATTGCTTCCGCTTTCTTTTGAAAAGAAGGAACCAATCGCAGCACCATGGTCAGAATCAGCAATACAGAAGGAGCAAGTCTTCCAAAACAGTATAAAAATTTATCACTGGTCATCACCTCATTATAAGTGGCAAACCAGGTCAGTATGGTCACAAACATAGCTGCCAGAACCATACCATAACACAGTGCCTCCAACGTATAAGGTCTGCCTCCCGGCCAGGTGAACAGGATATGTTCCCCATATATGCTAAACAGAGGATTGATCAAGGAAATCGCCACAAAGATGCCACTCATTTCCGCCAGGTATTTCAGGAACTTCCTCTTCAACACCATATAATAGCCAATAGATAACGTCAAGGAGCATATCAAAAATGCCGGATGGATAAAGCACATTCCACAGACCCAAGCTCCTATGTAAAATATGAAATTGATTACCGGATGACAATCCGAAAATGCATCTCTCATATGGTTTTTCTCATTTCTTTGTATGTTTAGGATGCATCTGCGCCCTGTTTCATAGTTCATTATAAATCCGGCTTCAGGCAGGGAGACCCCCCCTGCCTGTGACCGGTCATTACATAACCTTTACTTTTTTGTTTTTCATAATAAGGAACAGGATTACTGCCAACAGTACCAGTCCGCATCCACCGCCGATCACCCAAGGTAATATCGGTTTCCCTGCTACGTTCACATCATCACTGATCACATCATCTGTCAGGTTATCCAAAGGCGATTCCCCCATGTAACCTGCTACTGCATAATAAGAAAATTCTACAGTTTTAAATGTGATAAATTCCTCATCCATGGTACTGTTCAAATACTCGACAGTTCCATCATCTGCATAATATACTACCGCCAGACCACCGAAAGCTGAGTAATCTCCAAGCAGTGCCAAAGGAATCTTTATCATAACGCTTCCGTCCGGCTGCACTTCTTTACCGGTCTTTGCATCTTCCAGATAGATATCCCAATGTGCCAGCATGGTATGTCCGTTTAATTTTTCTTTCATAGTCTGAATCTCTTTCGCATCTAAAATATCATCTACTACGATTCGGATATTCCACTCTGTACCGGACACAGCAATACCTGTCTTGCTGTCAGTCTGAAGCATTTCTGCCAGTTGTGCTCTTAATTCTTCTACTCGCTCATCGCTCTGCAAATCTTCCTTTTCCTCTTTTGACAATTCTTCATAAGCCAGAATCGCATCCAGGATCTCTTCAAACTGGGACTCAGAATCAAGTGTTTCCAATAACTCCTTTGCAGCTTTTGCGCTAGGTGTCAGATCAACTTTTGATGAAGTCTCATCATCAGATTCCGTTTCAGAAGGCTCAAGAGGCTTGGAAGGTACTGAAGGCTTAACCGGTACTATAGGTTTGATAATTTCTATACCATCTGTGGTAGTGTTATCTTCAGTGCTGTCTTCAGTGTTTTCTTCGGTGTTTTCTTCGGTGGTGTCTTCCGTGTTTTCTTCGGTGCTATCGTCGGTGCTATCGTCGGTGCTGTCGTCGGTATTCCCTCCAGTGCTGTCGCCGGTATTTCCTCCGGTGTTGTCGTCGGTATTTCCTCCGGTGTTGTCATCGGTATTATCGTTTGTTATAACAACATCACTCATATCATAAAGAGAGGACTTGTTCGCCAGGAATCTAACATAAGCAGTCAGTGCATAATAACTCTGCTCAGTTGCCATGCCATTCACTTCCAGGAAAGCAACATGTTTGAAGCCGCCGCCTTCAACATAGTAATCGCAAAGCGCATCCAGCGCGCTTCTATTGTTCTTAATAAAACGAGCATCCGTGTGAGGATCAATTCCCAATGCAGTCAGTGCAACAATCACCTGCGCTGCAGATTCCGCACAAGCACCGTCCACAGAACCAAAGCCGCCATCATCATGCTGTATCAAAGACAGGCATGCCAGTGCATGATCCACTGCAATCTTCACATTAGCATTCGTACTGTAGTAGGGAGCCAGTGCAGTCAACGCCATTCCTGTCATATCCGCATCTGCCTTCACACCTGACAATGCCCAGCCACCATCCTCAAGCTGCTTCTCGAGAATCGTTTCAACCAGCCCTTCACGGGTCACATCGCCGCCTGCCGGAATCTCATAGTTATGAGAATCAAAGGCGATCAGTGCCCATATAGGACCATTGATGCCCTGCTTCTTCACAAAGGACATATCATTCAGGCCAACCAATAAATTATGACCATCCACATTAGAAACATCGTACCCCAGAGCGGTCAAGGCAAGAATCAAACGAGCATTTTCCGTTGACTTGGCTCTATGAAGCTGCTCTTTTTCATTGATATTTTCTTTAACGAACTTTACAACCTCTTGATAATAAGCAGCCACATCAGGGATATCCCTATCAGCCCGCTCCAAACCAATTACAATCCACTCTCCACCGATAGAATTAACAGTTAAACCGTGTTCCTTTGCCAATGCTTCCAGATAATCACCGGTTGTCTTGAAAATATTCTTATAATCAGTAGGTTCGCTGGGTTCACTAGGCTCGCTGGGTTCACTCGGTTCACTGGGTTCACTAGGCTCGCTGGGTTCACTAGGCTCACCGGGTTCGCCTGACTCGTTAACAGTTAAAAGAACACCACCAGGAGCAGAGCAAATTTCCATTGTGTTGACTTCACCGTAACGTCCTGCAACTGCTACAATATACTCACCAATCTCAAAATCAGAGAAAGTAATAGTCAGTTTGCCGTTTTCATCAGTAGTACCCAATTTATTCCAGGTAGTCACATCACCGGAGGTCAACGCATCAACCTTGGTATAAT
>JAZRJO010000016.1:0-2978 GCA_045645825.1 Acetatifactor sp.
ATACTGTTGAACAAGATATCCGGCTTCCATGGAAGCAAAGTAGGTTCCGCACATATGGACCATGAGACCTGCCAGAGCCAGTGCATAAATGGCGTATCTGGCAGGTTTTTTGATTTCATAATTGTGCAGCAGATACCCGGCCAGCACATATAATAAATATTCTCTGCCCACACTGATATCCCAGGCACTGCTTATGGTAATGCCCCAAGGCAACAGCTGGAATATAAAAGGAATCAGGCAGTTTACAAGAAAGCAGATAATTGCCAGGTAACTGAATATGGTCTTGCGTTTCTCCACGGGTATTGCGGCAAATAGAGGAATTGCTGCATAAATACAAAACAAAGGTACAAAAAACCAATATACGCTAAAGGTGGTATTCAGTGTTCCGTTTATGAAACCTACAAATGTTAGGTCTGAAAGGGAACCACCTAAGCGGAGTGTGCTGAGTATGGGACTTAAGATGCTCCATACCAGAAAAGGAAACACCGTTTTCCAAAACCGCTTTTTAAAATACTCTTTTGTAGAATATCTTTCCCTGTAATCGATCAGAGTGGCTCCGGTAATCATAAAAAACACCGGCACAGCAAAATACATGACAGATTCAATGATATTTGCCGTCATCCAGTAACGCTCTGTACTGAAGGTCCAGAAGCAGTTGTTAGTATGCAGGACCACCACCGCAAAGGCGGAAAGTACATTTAATAAAGTAATATATTCCTGTTTTTCGCTCTTGTAATTCACTTTTGTCTCACCACGATTCCGTTTACTTCCACACTGCCGTCCAGGGCAATGACCAGGCATCTTCTGCCGTTGATGATCTGAGTCTCCACTAAATCTGTGCGCTCCGGCTTGACCTTGACTACCACGTCAGGGGTTTTTACTTCGAAGGTTCGGTTGTTTATCACATTGTCCACCAAAAGAGTAGCCTTCTCCCCGGCAGTTTCATCAAAGTGTTTATCAAATGCTTCTAATTTCTCGTTTGTCACACCGCTGTTGGCAAAAAGGGTCTTCACTTCATTCTTGTCCAGTACCAGAGGTTCAGGTTTTTCCTTGTGTTCTTCCACCATTTCAGCAAGCTTTTCGTGAATGGTCTTTACCATCTTCACATCGCAGGTTTCCCCCAGTGTCTCTTCCACCAGTGTCTGGAACGTCTCCTTCTGACCACCGGCAGTCAGGGGAAGCGGACAGCCAAACATCTGCTCCACAAACCCTTCCTTTAACTCCTCTGCATTCTTGGTGTAATAAAGCATACTGTGAAGATCACTGCCACGGTCGTTAAAGGCAGGGAACAGGAAAGCAGTATCCGGCAGATCAACCACCCAGTCTCTGATCCTGTTGTGAAAGGTATTTTCATCTGCGTGATAACTGAGCCCGGGCTTGGACAAATTCACCGGACAGACACATGCTAATATGTACTCGTAAATTTCGTCCGAAGCATCCTCCATCTCCATTCCGTCACTGGTCTTTCCCGGAACATCATACACATCATGGATTATCAGGATCAGATAATTCCCCACATACTCATAAGTCTCGATCACCTTATCATAAAAAGCATCCAGAAGGATATCATCTTTCAGCTTACTGTCTCTAAGTCTTAAAAGCAGATCATGAGGTCCTCCTTGCTCCTCTGCTGCAAGAGGAAATTCCAGATTTAACATATTCTTCCCAAGTGATCCGGAATAACATTTTCTTAAGATCTCAAAATACTTAAACATCTCCTCTTCCGGAAGTGCCAGAAAAGGCTGGCGAAACTCGGCTTTTTTATTCTTCTCTCCATCCACATAGCACCCGCAGATACGGGTAACGGAACAATTATTTTGTGTCAGAAGCTTCTTCAGTTCTGTGATTTCCTGCTTGATCATTGGTTTATCATCCTTTCTTTTCCCATACTATCAGTATATATCAAAATTTGATGAAATACAATCCCCAGATCATTTTTTGGCGCCTTAAGTCAAAAGGAGGCAAAAAAGCCCTATGTATGCCGGATATTGCCGATGGCTGCAAAATATTGCGATGAGTTAGTGTTGAATCAAGGCACATTTGCACCGTATAATGAGAAGGAACAAATTTTTTGAGATTTTGTCAGGAAAATGGAGGATATTATCATGGAACAGCTGAATATTACATCTACTAAGGACAATGATAAGGTTTATAAAATACTGGATGATCTGATGCATGCCGACAAGGAGTTTCAGATCATGATCACTGTACCCTCCACCGGAAAAAACATTGCATATGCAGGAAAGAAGGAAGAACCAAAGCCCGCTAAGCCTGTTCACGATTTGGAACAGGATGTAACGGATATGATACATGAGATCGGAGTGCCGGCACATATTAAAGGATATCAGTATCTAAGGGAGGCTATCATCATGTCGGTGGAGGATCCGACCATGATCAGTTCCATTACGAAGATTTTGTATCCCACCATCGCCAAGCGTTTTCAGACTACCCCAAGTCGTGTGGAGAGGGCGATACGTCATGCCATTGAAGTGGCATGGAGCAGGGGGAGAATGGAGACTTTAGATGCACTCTTTGGGTATACGATCAACACGGGCAAAGGGAAGCCTACGAATTCAGAATTTATTGCACTGATATCGGATAAAATACGATTGCAGTACAGAGAACCTTTCTAGGGATTAGTGCACTGCTTAGGAGTGAATTTTTATAAATTTTTGTAGTCAGGAAAGTGATTTTATTATATAATATCAAGGAGGACATGTATAGGCGCTAAGACAGCGCAGGTGGTAATTAGAAAAACAAGGTGGAGAAATGTACCGTATATTATTTGTAGATGATGAGCCGTTGATCAGAGAAGGTGTCTGTGAAAATGTGAAGTGGAGCGAGCTTGGATATGAGCTTGCCGGTGTGTGCGAGAATGGCAGGGAAGCCAGTGAGTTTCTGCGTTGTTATCAAGTAGATGTGGTGATGACGGATATCTGTATGCCCTTCATGGATGGGATGGAGCTGAGTGCATTGAT
>JAZRJO010000017.1:0-2341 GCA_045645825.1 Acetatifactor sp.
TACAAACCCCACAAGATAATCAAATCTGTCTTTGACGTCTCCCATTGCTTTGATGTGATCATTTAAGTTGCCGCCGGCATAGCTGTGGTAAAGTCTTTGGAAAGTTGTGAATGATTCTCCGGGTTTCAGGAAATTCTCAGACCTGCAGCCTTTCTTTCCATTGATGATACATTGCTCATACTCAACAAAGTATTTGACATTGGAGCATGTCAGGACTTTAGAAACCAGTACTTCAGCCAAGCCCTCATTTCCCACATTGTTTGTTTTATACCAATACCCGTCCTTGAAATACTTGGTTTGCGTTCCTTTGCTGCTTGCATGACTCAAAGCCAGATATTCTTTGCCGATATTATACTCTTTCATTTGACACATCCTTCCATGTAAGCGTTTCACCGGGAAAACGAAGCCACAAAAAATCCTCATACAGCCTTCCATGGGTTTTTTTCACGATTTCCCAAGGGTTATACTCTGTAAGCCCCAGCAACTCCAAAATCACATTTTTATCAGGTCTGGCCTCTTCAAAGCATCTGTATTCCAGAAATTCATAGATACGGTATATGTCTATCTTGCCGCCCCAAAAAGGCTGTTTGGCAATATCATTACTATATTTTGTTACTTCAATATTTTTTCGATTGTTTGTAATGGAAACAGAAGCGGTGAGTTCGTCTTTCCACATCACGTCGAAAGCATAATCTGTAAAAGTGATCGCCATGTCAGGTCCTCCTTTCGTGGGGTCAAGTATGTTACCAAGAACCATGCCTTACAGCATGGTTCTTCTCAATTCTTCATTACTCTTCGCGCTCAGGTAAGCCGGTGCAATATCAAATACGGTCTTGCAGCCGCTCAAGCCTTCCTTCGCCAGGCGATAAGCCGCTCTTGCGTAAGCTACGATAACGCTGGCGGTGAATTCGGGATTGGAATCCAGCTTCAGGCGGTACTCGATCAGATGCTTATTCTCCCCTTCCCAGCCCGTGCGTCCGGTGCGGATCACGAAGCCGCCGTGGGGGATGCCGCTGTGCTCGGCCTTTAATTCCTCTTCACTGATAAAATGTACGGTGGTATCGTAATCAGCGAAGTAATTAGGCATAGTCTTGATGGTCTCTTCCACCAGTGCCGCATCAGCGCCTTCTTCCAGTACCACAAAGCACTCTCTGGTATGTTTCTGCCTGGTGGAAAGCTCGGGATCAGAACCGCTTCTGACAGCCTCCAGTGCAGCTTCCACAGGAATGGTATACTGTCTGGCATCCTTCACTCCGGGAATACGTCGGATGGCGTCGGAATGTCCCTGGCTTACGCCCTTGCCCCAGAAGGTATAGTCGCTGCCATCCGGCAGGATTGCACTTGCATACATTCTGTTTAAGGAAAACATACCCGGATCCCAGCCCACGGAGATGATACCCACATGACCGTTTTCAGCGGCAGCAGCATCCACATTGGCAAAATGCTCCGGAATCTTTGCATGGGTGTCAAAGCTGTCCACCACGTTGAACATTTTGGAAAAGGCAGGGGTTTGCTGAGGCAGATCCGTGGCACTTCCGCCACACAGGATCAGCACATCGATCTTATCCTGCCATGCGGCTGCTTCTTCCACTTTCAGAACAGCAGCGCTTTTAGTCAGAATCTTTACACTTTTCGGGTCTCTGCGGGTAAATACTGCAACCAGCTCCATGTCCGGATTCTGCTTTACAGCGCACTCTACGCCTCGGCCCAGATTACCATATCCTAAGATACCTATTCTAATACTCATAAGGATTCTCCTCTCATTGTCGTTTTACAAATTAAAATCACCTTTATAGTTTACTACTTTACCACTATAAAGTGCAAGGGTTTTTCTAAATTTTTTAAAAATCATAGTCACGAAACCGATCAGGCCTCTTCTTACGTCTTCTGCGTCGATTCCGGGCTTGTCTTGCCCGGGCTCTGCTGTCCTGCAACCGGCTTTCTCTTGTGGTCATATAAGAAGAGGAGTAGACGGCTGGTCTGGATCTTCTGCGCCGCGCCGCCTTACGTCTTGCTGACTTGCTACGGCTAAAGAATCCCGGATTTCTTCTGACAAACAGAACGGCAAGGAACAGTACGCCCAACACTACTATGGTCAAGAGAACAAGTCCTGCGATTTTCAGCACATTTATAAACACCACCGGTGTATCTGCCGGTTTTTCCTCAGGTGCTTCCTCAGTGGGCTGCATGGGTGCATCAAAGGTAAAGGAGTTCTCTGTATTTTCCATGAAATCCACGGAGGCTGTACCTACCTCCACACCGTTCCAGGTATAGGTGATCAACGCTGCCTGGTTTTCTTCCTCAGTATCATAAGAAATGGTAGAGGTGCTTTCGGCAAAGG
>JAZRJO010000018.1:0-1961 GCA_045645825.1 Acetatifactor sp.
TTGTCTTCCTAAGACCACTTGGCCTCCGACTTCCACACATCCCCCTACCACCAATATACTGCCTACTAATCTAAGCAAGCTTCTTACCCCCTTCCTTTACCTGCATGGTGAATTTTCCCTGTTTCTTTGCCAGGATCAATATTCGTTCAAACAATCCTTCCTCCATAAGCTTCCCCATTCCCTCCCGGCCAAATACATCCTCTATCCCTTCCCCATGAATAGTGGCAAGAATGTTACAGCCACACCGGGATGCCATGTGGATCGCTTCTATGTCCTTCTTACTTCCGATCTCGTCCACTGCGATCACCGAAGGAGACATGGCCCTAAGCAAGATCATCATCCCCTGTTCCTTGGGACAGCCATCCAGTACATCCGTCCGCTTTCCCACATCGTTCTGGGGGATTCCCCGAAAACAGCCGGCAATCTCAGACCGCTCATCCACGATCCCCACACTTAAGCCCCTTCCATAAGGATTACCGTCTGAGACTTGTCTCACCAGATCCCGAAGCAACGTAGTCTTACCACAGCCGGGGGGCGAAATGATCAGCGTATTCAGTATCCTTCCCTTCAGATATACCTGTGGCAATACCGGGTCTGCCACACCCTTTATCTGGTGAGCAACGCGGATATTCAGACAGGATATATGCTTAATGGTACGAATCTTCTCTCCCTCTAAAACCACTTGACCGGTGATACCTACCCGATGTCCGCCGGCCACCGTCACAAACCCTTGCCGCAGCTCGTCCTCAAATGCATACAAAGAGTAATGGCAAACATGCTGTAAGATATCACCGATCTCCTTCTCACCGGTCACCACCGCCCGGCTTTCCTCTCTCGTATAACTGCCGTCCGGACCAAGCATCTGTTCTCCCTGATCCGAAAGAACAAAGATCGGACGATTCGCTCTAAGACGAATCTCCTGCAGACTTTCTTCTCTGCGACACAATATTTCCCAGAAAGTGCGGCTTTCCTTAGGAAACAACTGCAATAAACTTCCTGCCAACTTTGTCCACCTCCTTCATGCAATATTGACCCACTCCCCTTAACTCAATATATGAAAGGTTCCAAAAGATATGCATGAATTATGTATTTAAAAAAGTGCATCATTTTTCTCATTCATGTCTTTACAAAAACAAACTATAATGGTATTATATAAATACAATAATAGTAATTGTTACTAGTTTAATCTTAGCATTTTTGAAAGGAGAATGGGTATGAATGTTAATACTGCACAGGTGGATAATTTAGTGAATTTGTTGGACGGATATTCTGCAAAGGGAGGGTATCATTTGAATGTAAATGTGTTGAATAGGGATACCTTGCTGGATGCACAGAAGCATCCTGAGAAGTATCCTCAGCTGACGATCCGTGTAAGCGGATATGCTGTGAATTTCATCAAGCTGACTCCGGAACAGCAGACAGATGTGATCAATCGTACTTTCCATGAAGGAATCTGATTGGATTAAGGGCAGCCGATTCAATATGTTCGGCTGCCCTTTATGTTTACTTCCATATATTTACTTCCATATGTTTAACCTACATTTCTTCCTGTACAATTTCCAACCACAGGTGATCTTCATGCATGCGCCCCTGAGTCTTACGTATGATTTGAATCGGATCATAACAATCAACCCCAATATCATCCAAGACAAGCTTCAGCTTATCCCTGGTTCTCGGAAAACAGCGCTCCTCCAAAAAAGCTTCATACTGCTCCCAGGTGGGATGAAGATTTACGCCAAACGCCGTATCCAGTATCTCATCTGTCCTATTTTCAATTCTTACTGTCTTGTTCCTATAGTCTGCATAAATGATCGTGCCAAGTCCTCTGGGACTGTAAAGTTTAATAATCATGATACACCCCATAATTTCTTTTTGCTACACAAACAGATTACCACAAATGATGTCTTATTTCAAGCATTCCCTTTAAACATCTGCTCTTGCAATCCCCGACGATTGATATG
>JAZRJO010000019.1:0-4330 GCA_045645825.1 Acetatifactor sp.
AGGCGAGGTTATGCTGGTGCTGGGAGTGGTACTGGTGGTGTTGGCATTAGTTCTGTGGGTGCCATGGATCGTGGCAAGTATCGTGAGTCACAGAAAGAGGGCAGGTGCTGATCTGCATGGCGGAAAGCTGACTGCCGGCGGTGGTATTGCCATGATAATATGCAAGATAAGCAAAGGGTTTTACTTGTTCTTTGCATGGACATTGTTAATTGTAAGTCTTGTTATGACGCTGAATTGTTTCATTTTGTACCATGCATCTACATTTTCAGAGATTTATTTTGGACGTGAGCATGAGGCGGAATATGATCTGGAGGATCTGATCACAGTTCGCAATATGGTGGTGGAGGAGTGCAATCGGCTGTCTCTTGCAATGGAAAGGGACGAGAATGGGACGATCATCTACCATAAAGATATAGGGGAAGTGGCCATTACCTCCATGCAGGAGTTGGGAAAGACATATGGTCACCTGGACGGTTTTTATCCCCGGCCAAAGCCTTTATATACCTCTGACTTTTTCAGTCAGCAGTATATGTGCGGGTATTACTTTCCGTTCTCTATGGAAGCGAACTATAATAACGTGATGTATATCATGAACAAGCCATCTACCATGTGTCATGAGTTGGCGCATCTGAGAGGCTATATCTTTGAGGATGAGGCTAATTTTATAAGCTTCCTGGCCTGTATACAGTCTGAGGATATTGTATTTCGTTACAGTGGTTATCTGAGTGTATTAAATTATCTGGACAATGACTTTTATAAAGCTGTGGGACGGGATCGGGAGGCATATCTTGCCCAGCCTGTGATCACAGCCCAGGTTATTGAAGATAATGTGTTTGTGACAGAGGAAGAATGGGATCGGATCAATGGTAAGGCCTTGATTGATACGGAAACAGTGGACCAGGTGTCTGATACACTTGTGGATGTGACATTGAAGGCCAACGGAGTGTCAGACGGTATGATCAGCTATAATCGGGTGGTAAGATTGCTTTTGCAGTATTACAGTTTAGAGGGGCTGTTACATAAAATTAATTAAAAAAGTAAAAAAACTCTTGACAGGGAAAGGTTTTTATAGTAAGATAGCTTCTGTTGTGAGAAGCAATTCTTACGCGGGTGTAGTTCAATGGTAGAACACCAGCCTTCCAAGCTGGATACGTGGGTTCGATTCCCATCACCCGCTTAAGCGGGTGATTGCACCCGGCTTCAGGTGATTGTACCTGATTTATATGATATGCACGAGTGGCTCAGTGGTGGAGTATCGCCTTGCCAAGGCGAGGGTCGCGGGTTCGAATCCCGTCTCGTGCTTTTTTTCTTGGGACACAAGCTGTTTTACAGCTTGTGTTTCTGCATTTGTAACAAATGTTTTTCTTCATTTATACCTACGGACTTATACTCTCTCGGACAGCATCCCACATTTTTGGAAAATACTTTGGAAAAGTAGGAGAAATCCAGATATCCCACAGCCATTGCCACTTCCGACACTGACAGATCGGTAGTGTTAAAGAGGTGGATGGCTTCCTGAATCCGGGTCTGTTGTATGAATTTTGTCAGGGTCTGTCCGGTTTCCTTACTGAAGGTATTGGATAATACCGAGGCATTCTTTTGAAAATGATCAGCCAAGTGACGCAGGGATAGTTCTTCATCCAAATGAAGCTGAATGTAAGCGATCACATCCTTGGTCAGGCGGGAGCTGTCAGGATTGGCATAATTTTTGATCAAAAGACAATATTTATGACAGATTTCGTTTGCCATTTGTTCTAACTTAGTCAAGGAAGTCATATTCTCAATTTTCATTCTGACAGATCCTGCCAGCTTAATCACATGAAGAGGGTGAATATCTGTATGCAAGAGTGCCATGTGGCAATAATCGTTTAGGGTCTGTAACGCAGCCTTGTGATCTCTCATACTTTTATTACCTGTCATTACTATCTTATCCAGAAAATCCTGCAGTGCTTTCTTGGCATTGACAGTATCTCCTGTTTTCAGAAATGAAAGGAACTTAAAAAGTGCTTTCTGATAAGTTTCAGCAAATTCAATGGAATAATGATCCAATATATCCCTGTTTACATCAACAGTACGATTTTGCTCTGAATACTGAAGCATATCAGGAATGATATCCCGAAATGTCTCCACAAAGTTGCCGATAATATGCTTCATCACATTTACTACAGTGTCCGGTTGGACCAAGGGCATTCTTTCATAAATGTATTTCATTTTTTGAATATCTGACGGAGCAATATGTGATTCTTTTAGAATATGTGTAAAGTAACCGGGAGACAGCTCTTCATCCCGAAATGGTCCCACGGAAATGAAATCAGGTTTTGTACCGGAGCCGAAAATGGCCAGGATATTATAAAAACCCAAATTGCTTTTTATGATGTACATCCGATATTGCTTGGAGGTGTCTGAGAAATGCATTTTGGTATTTTGGTCATTATAATTGGACCAGACGGCAGCTCTCATTCCCTGATCAATCTTGGTAATATCTTTGTAAGGGGGTGTAAAAAGGACGGTAGGTACCTTGAATGCATCCAGCAAAACATGCTTCAGTAATTCGTAACATTTCAGAATTGTTGACTTGTACTGTTTCATTTTCTATAATTCCTTCTCTGCTTTAATAAATTTTTTCGAAATATTTCTTTGTGCAAAAATTATACATGTATTATAAAGATTTTACAAGATAGAATATATCTGTTTTAGTATAATCTATATTAATAAATTATAAAATTTTTATAAAGGAGGGCTTTGTGCATGAAGTTTAATTGGAATAATTCCTGGTTTTTTACAAAAGATGCTGCACTTGTTTCTGAGAAATATGCTGCACTGAATGTATCTGAATGGGAGTCGGTAACTTTACCACATACCTGGAACGCTGAGGATGGTCAGGATGGTGGAAATGATTACTATCGCGGTACCTGTTATTATGCCAAAAGATTGGAAAAAGCAGACTGTGGCAATGCCGAAGAAATTTATATCGAATTTGAAGGCGCTAACTCTTCTGCGGATGTCTACGTAAATGGAAAACAGGCTGTTCATCATGATGGTGGTTATTCTACGTTCCGTGCCAATATCACGGATTTACTCAAGGAGGAGAATGAGATTGTTGTGGCTGTGGACAACTCGCCCAACGACAGAGTATATCCTCAGATGGCTGACTTCACATTCTACGGTGGTATTTATCGTGATGTGAATATCATTTGTGTGCCCAAGGCACATTTTGACCTGGATTATTATGGAGGTCCCGGTATCAAGGTAACTCCTGTTGTGAAGGGTGCAGATGCCAATGTGGAAGTTGTAAGCTATTTTACAGGTCTTACCGGCAGCGAAATTGTGAAGTACGTGATCAAAGACGGTGAGAATGTGATTGCAGAAGCTGTTGTATCGGCAGCTGAAGGCAAGGCAGATTTTGTGATAGAGAATGCACACCTGTGGAATGGACGTAAGGATCCTTTCCTGTATACATTAGAAGCAGTTCTTTCTGACGGTGAGAAGGAATTAGATTCCAGAAATGTAAAATTTGGCTGCAGATATTTTGAAATCGATCCTGAGAGAGGATTCATCCTGAATGGAGAAGAGTATCCTCTGCGGGGTGTATCCCGTCACCAGGACCGCAAAGGAATCGGTAATGCTTTGCTTCCTGAGCATCACAAGGAAGACGCTGAGCTGATCTATGAAGTGGGCGCTACTACCATACGTCTGGCTCACTATCAGCATGATCAGTATTTCTATGATCTGTGCGACGAGATGGGCTTTGTGCTTTGGGCAGAAATTCCCTATATTTCCCAACATATGCCTAATGGCCGTGAGAATACCATTTCTCAGATGAAGGAATTGATCGCCCAGAATTACAATCATCCTTCTATCTTTGTATGGGGTCTTTCTAACGAGATTACCATGAAGGGTGCAGATGATCCGGATCTCTTAGAGAATCATCGTATTCTGAATGATCTGTGCCATGAATGGGATAAGACCAGATTGACTACTATGGCGATCGTGTCCATGTGTCCGATAGAAAGTGAATATGTAAGCATTCCGGATACGGTGTCCTGGAATCATTACTTTGGATGGTACGGTGGAGATACCTCCATGAACGGTCCCTGGCTTGACAATTTCCACGCTATGTACCCTAATCTGCCTGTGGGTGTCAGCGAGTACGGCTGTGAAGCGCTGAACTGGCATAATTCCAACCCGGAGCAGGGTGATTATAGTGAAGAATACCAGGCTTACTATCATGAAGAGTTGATCAAGCAGCTCTTTACCAGAAAATATCTGTGGGCTACTCATGTATGGAACATGTTCGATTTTGGTGCAGATGCCCGTGCAGAAGGCGGCG
>JAZRJO010000020.1:0-11615 GCA_045645825.1 Acetatifactor sp.
CTATCACCGCATCAACCTACACTTCTTCGCCACCTTCACCAACAAGTACCCCTTAGGAATCCCCCTTAGCTCCTGTTCATTCACCCCGCGGAATGCGATGAGCATCACAAAATACACACACACTGCAATCACAATCGCCGGTACTACTGAAATGATGGCGGAGGAAGTAAGCAGATACATCAGATCATACACCAACCACGCAATTCCCCCCATAAATGCTGCCGCCAGCAAAGGTATCACAAACGTCCGAACCATTTCTTGCCGATAACCAACGGCTTTTCTCACAGCCCACTGATTCAGCATGCACATAAGACCGGAATAAACCACATTGGCAATGACCAAGGCATAGAGACCCAAATCTGTCAAAAGCAGCGTCCCCACCAACACAAAAGTCTGCACGCTCAACGCAATGGCCGCATTATAAATGGGTGTATTTACTTTGCCAAGACCTTGAAGAATGGAGCTGCTTAAGGTTGACAAAGAGAAAAATACAACTGTCACTGCCAATGCCATCAGCAGATTCGCCGCCATGTCAACGGTCTCCTTCTGAGGGAACAATAGCCAGGTCACCGGTTTTGCCAACACCGCCAGCCCTACTGCTGAGGGAATGGCTATGATCATAGTGGTTTTTATGGCCATACCAATCTTCTCTCGCGCCTGTCCGAGCTGTCTTTTCGCCACCAACTGGGCTATGGAAGGAATCATGGCGGAAGCCATGGCAGAGGCAAAGGCCACAGGAATATTACTGATGGTCACTGCCTTGTAGGAAAAGATACCATAATTGGCATATGCTGTTGTTTCATCAATCTCTTTAATAAAACGGTACAACTTCAGATACACCACAGAGTTCAGTGAAGTGCTCAGGTTATAGGCCGCCGTGCTCAAAATAAAAGGCGTCACCACTTGCATGATGGTTCTGGAAATGTCCCCATAGGAATCCACCTGTCCGGTCTTATCCCTGCGAATACGCTGAAAGATCAGTTTCTTATTCAGCCCATATATCCCCCACATGAACAAAAGTCCTGCAAGTACACCTGCACCGGTACCCAGGGCACTGCCCATGGCTCCATACGTGGCTTTATGGGTCTCGAAAGAAGCATGATAATTGCCACCCACAGCACCCAGCACACTTCCGAACAATACCGGCTGTGCTTTTATCTGCGCATCTATGGCAATTCCTGATTCTGCACTCCCTGCAAATACGCGAATCAGCACCATGGCCGCCACAATACTGATCACTGCATTGGCAATCTGTTCCAGTATCTGGGAAACAGAAGTCTGCACCATGCTCTTGTGTGCCTGGAAATAGCCCCTAAGCACCCCAAGAAGCCCATACAAAAAGATCGTAGGGGCAAACACACGAAGCACCGGGATCGCACCGCCATCCACCAAAAGTCCTGCCCCGAAGAATAAAAACAGACTGGCAATACCACCGATGGCAAGCACGTACCAGGTAGAACAGAGAAACACCCTGTGGGCATTACGATATTCTTTCACTGCCAGTTTCTGAGCGATTACCTTTGAAATTGCTGATGGAATACTATAAGAAGAGATCAACAGCACTATAGTGTAAATGCTATAAGCCGCCTGATAATAACCACTTCCCAGATCTCCGATGACAGCAGCCAAAGGACTCCTGTACAAGAGCCCTATGATTCTGCTTATTAACCCTGCAGCCGCCAAAATGCCGGCCTGCACAACGAAGCTTTCGCTTCGCCCACTTTTCCGGGAATCTTCCCCGGTACTTACTCTGTTACTACTATTATCCATACGTCTAACCAATCAGCCAGTCATACATCTCCTGATATTTCTTAGCTGATACACTCCAGGAAAAGTCCGCAGCCATTGCTCTGTCTACGATTCTGTTCCATTCTCTCTTTCTATCATAGTAAATGCGCTCCGCATAACGGATGGTACCAAGCATCTCATGTGCATTATAATTGCTAAAGCTAAAGCCCGTACCGGTAGCTTCATACTCATTGTATGGTTGTACCGTATCTTTGAGTCCCCCTGTCTCACGCACAATAGGAAGGGTACCGTACCTAAGGCTCATCAGCTGACTGAATCCACAGGGTTCGAACAGAGACGGCATCAGGAATGCATCACAGGCCGCATATACCTTGTGGGAAAGAGCATCTGAATAATAAATATTGGCAGATACCCTATCTGCATACTTCCAGTCATAATGGCGGAAACAGTTCTCATATCTCTCCTCGCCTGTTCCCAACACTACCAGCTGAATGTCATCCTGACACAGTTCATCCATCACATGAGCGATCAGATCAAGACCCTTCTGATCTGTCAGGCGGGATACCAGACCGATCATCATCTTATTCTCATCCTGACGAAGGCCCAGCTCTTCCTGTAGCGCTCTTTTATTCTTAAGCTTCTCCTTGCGGAAGTTCATTGCATTATACTGCTGTACGATAAACGGATCTGTCTCCGGATTGAATGCATCATAATCGATACCATTTACGATGCCTCTCAGGTCATTGCTTCTGGCCCGGAGCAGTCCGTCCAGTCCCTCACCATAAAAAGGCGTCTTGATCTCTTCCGCATAGGTGTTGCTTACTGTAGTGATGGTATCAGCAAATACAAGGCCACCCTTTAACAGATTGGCATCATGATAGGCTTCCAGCTTATCATCCGTAAAATAGTGTGCCGGCAGTCCGGTAATACTCTGCACATCCGGTACATTCCATCTTCCCTGGAACTTCAGATTGTGAATGGTCATAACGGTCTTGATCCCTCTGTAAAAGCCATTGTCCTGAAATCTCTCATTCAGATAGACAGGAATCAAACCTGTCTGCCAATCATGACAGTGTATGACATCCGGCCTGAAATCAATGGTCTGAAGCACTGACAGCGCCGCCTTTGAGAAAAAAGCATACTTCTCAATCTCATACAAGGCATTATCGCTATAAGGCTTGACCCCTCCGAAAAACCCTTCATTATCGATAAAATAATATTTGATACCGTCAACCTCTGCTTCCAGGATTCCTACATATTCCTGTTTCCAGTTGAAATCCATATAAAAATGTCCCACAGGGTTGAGCTTATCCTTCATCTCCTGCTTCATGCAGGTATACTTAGGAAGCATCACGCGCACATCAAAATATTCCCTGTCAATGCACTTAGGCAGAGAACCTACTACATCTGCCAATCCTCCGGTCTTGATAAAGGGGACTCCTTCCGATGCTACAAATAAAATCTTTTTCATCTAAAATCCTCCAAAGTGATCGATGTTACTCTATCTATTATACATCATTTCTATCATTTCGAAAAGGGGGTTTATCAAAAAGAGCCACCGCTTCTGCGATGGCTCAATTCAGTCTGCGTCATTCTAACACATGACTGGCATATTAGTCGTAAAGGTTCGGAGCGATCTTAGGATCGTCCATGTTTGCTGCGGTATACCACTGACATCCGGTATCTACATCGGATACTGCTTCGCCCTTGGAAGCCTTTACACACAGCTCAACAGTCTTGTAACCGATCTGCAGAGGATCCTGAGTAACAGCACCTGCCAGCTTACCATCTCTAACAGCCTGCTTGATCTGTGCGCCGGAGTCAAATGCAACACCTACTACATCTTTGCCAAGTCTGCCTATGTTTGCATCACCATTGATCAGACCTTCGCCGGAGAACTGGTTGGAACCGTAGATACAGATGGTATCCTTCTTGTTCAACAGGTTCTGAGCATCAATTGCAGACAGAGCAGCATCAACAGAAGCGGGAACTACTACTTCGATGATAACGTTAGCGCCGGCTTTCTTGTTAGCCCACTTGTCATGACCTTCTACAGATACAGTCTTACCGTCAGCTTCGATCAGAGCTTTGATCTTGTCAACGAAACCTGAACCACGGTTGGTAATGGACTCAGCAGTTGCATCCTGGTTCATAACACCGATACGAACAGTTCCCTTTGCCTTAGCAATGGTATCTTTGATCAGCTTATAGGTCTCTTCACCAGCCAGCTCACCAGCTGCATAGTTGTCGGTAGAAGCATTAGCTACGATAGCGCCTTCGGGAGCACCGGGAACACCGGAGTCAAATCCTACGATAGGAATACCGGCTTTCTGTGCTGCCTTGATACTTTCCAGACAGGACTCAGTATCCAGAGCTGCCAGACCGATTGCAGGCGGATTGTTGTTGATTGCATTGTTCAGCATCTGAACCTGCTGTGCATATGCGGACTCATTATCAGGACCCTGGAAATCTACTTCCACACCATACTCTTTGGCTGCTTCATTGGCACCCTGTAAAACTGCCTGCCAGAACTGATGCTGGAAGCCCTTAGATACCAGATAAATCTTGTTGCTCTGCTGTTTCTGTCCACAGCCTGCCAGCATGGTCATTGCCAGAGCAAGCACTACTACAATACTGAAAATTCTTTTCTTCATGTGATAATCCTCCTTTAGATTATGATTTTATGTATAAGCAACTTGCTTTATACTCTCTTATTTACACTCTTTTTTTCTTGTTACGATTCCAAACATCCATAAATACTGCCAATACCAGAACGATACCTGTAGCAATCTGCTGATAATGTGTCTGCAATCCGATGAAAGGAAGTCCGGTCTTAAGCACTGACATGATGAATACGCCCAACAAAGTACCGGAGATAGTACCGTAACCACCACTCATGGAAGTTCCGCCGATAACTACACCGGCAATGGCATCCAGCTCCATACCGCCGCCTCCTCCGGGAAGGATGGTGGAGTAGATTGCTGCATAAGCCAGACCAGCCAGACCGGATAAGGTACCACTGATGATGTAAGCCAGTGTTCTGTACTTTGCCACATTCACACCGGACAGACGGGTTGCTTCATAGTTACTTCCCAGAGATACGATGTAACGTCCGGGTCTCGTCTTATTCAACAGAATGGATGCTACTACTGCAATGATCATCAAAAGGATGAAACCGGTAGGAATGATCACGCCATCCACATTAATCTTGAAAATGCTACGGAACCAACCGTTCTCAGTTCCTGCCTGAGGCCATGTAACACTCTGCGCCTTGGTAAATACGGAACCAAGACCCTTAGAAAGCATCATAGTACCCAATGTCGCGATGAAAGGAGGCAGCTTCATATAAGAAACCATCAGGCCGTTCATAGCACCGAAGATCGCACCGATCAGGATACAGATAACAAGTCCCAGCCACACCGGACAATTATACTTGGTGATCAGGGAACCGGAGATCAATGCGGAACACATCATTACTGTACCAATGGAAAGGTCAATACCATCTGATGTAATTGCAAAGGTAACACCGATCGCCATCAAACCAATATAATAGGAAGCCTCAAAAATATTGATCAATGTCGCAGATGACCAGAATGCATTATTGATCAGACCAAATACTAAATAGAGCACTACCAGAGCCAATACTGCAATAAGCTTCTGGGTACCAATCGATTTTACGATCGGATTGTTGGTAAAGGCATTTCCCTTACCCTTCACTTCTTTTTTTTCTTTATTTGCCACGATTCATTCCTCCCTGTTCTACTGACGCAATGTTGCTGCGTGCATGATTTTTTCCTGTGTTGCTTCCTCTATGGGAATCTCACCTGTCTTACGTCCCTCGCACATTACCAGTACTCTGTCACTCATACGAAGCACTTCTGTCATCTCTGAAGAGATCATGATAATGGATTTACCCTGTTTTACCAAGTCATTCATCAACTGGTAAATCTCACTCTTAGCTCCTACATCGATACCTCTTGTGGGTTCATCAAAAATCAGGATATCACAGTCTCTGGTAAGCCACTTTGCAATAACCACCTTCTGCTGGTTACCACCGGAAAGACTCATGGCCGCCGTCTCAATTCCGGGAGTCTTGGTCTTAAGCTTTCCTACATAGTCTGCTGAAACTTCATCGCATTTCTTCTTATCAATAAAGATTCCCTTCGTAAACTTCTCCAGCGTAGCCAGACAAGTGTTGTCAGCTATGGACTTATCAAGCACCAGTCCAAAACGCTTTCTATCCTCAGATAAGTAGCCGATGCCTGCCTTCACCGCATCCTGGGGAGAATGAATCTCAACCTTCTTACCATTTACATACACTTCACCGCTGTCAATGGGGTCTGCGCCAAACAGTGCTCTTGCTGTTTCCGTTCTTCCTGCACCCATCAGACCTGCCATTCCAAGGATCTCACCCTTGTGAAGCTGAAAACTTACATTTTTCACCATCTTGCCGGAACACAGATTCTTTACTTCAAGCACTACCGGTGCGTCTTTCTCAACATTGCTTGCCGCCTTGGGATCTTCGAAAATGGTACGTCCTACCATCATATTAATGATGTCATCCTTGGTACACTCTTCTGTGATCAGTGTTCCCACATATTCGCCGTCTCGCATTACAGTCACTCTGTCAGTAATCTGCTTGATCTCATCCATACGATGAGATATGTACACGATACCCATCTGTTTGGAGCGCAGATCACGAATGATCTTGAACAGTTCCTCAATCTCAGTCTCTGTCAGCGCCGCTGTAGGCTCATCGAAAACGATCACCTTTACTTCTCTTGAGATTGCTTTAGCAATTTCACACATCTGCTGGCGTCCTACGGTCAGATTATCCATAATCTCCGCCGGATTGATATTGATGTTCAGTCTCTCAAAAAGCTTTGCCGCTTCCTCATTCATCTTCTTATCATCAATCAGCTTGCCATTCATGAATTCTCTTCCGATGAAGATATTCTGTGCTACTGTCAGCTGGCCCATCATGTTGATCTCCTGATGAACGATCGCGATTCCTGCATCCTGTGCCTCTCTGGGGTTCTGGAATTCTGTCACCTTACCCTCGTAGATGATCTCACCCTCATCTCTCTTGTAAATACCGGTCAGAACCTTCATCAGGGTAGACTTACCTGCACCATTTTCGCCCATCAGTGCAAGAACCTCACCCTTGCGGATTTCCAGATTCACACCCTTCAGCGCATGTACACCGGGGAATGACTTATGAATCCCTTTCATTGTCAGTATTACATCGCCCACTCTTTTCACCTTCCTTTATCTTTATTACCGTTTCACATCATGATACCATTATAAAACGTGAAACGTATTTTTTAAATGGAATATTTTATCAAAAAAGGTTAAAATCTTACTATTAGTCTTCTGAGAACATAAAAAGTAACTTCTGATTCTCATCCGTAAACATCTCTTCTCTGGTGATAAGCTTAGCCCCGGAATCAATATTCTCCTGCACTTGTTCTCCCTTCAAGACCCGATAGGCCGACTCCACCGCCAGATACCCCATCTTATACGGATTCTGAATAACGATCCCTTCAAAAACCCCCTGTTCCAACAGTCGAATCTCCTCCAGCGAACTATCAAAACCCACAAGTTTAATCTTTCCCTGAAGCCCTCTGTCCATCACAGCCCGTGCGGCTCCCACCGCAGAATACTCATTGAGCCCAGCCACCATGTCCAGCTGCGGATAGCGGTCCAGTACCTCATTCATCAATTGATATGCCTTATCATAATCCGAATCACAATAGACCACATCAACAATATTGGACGCATACTCACCCAATCCTTCCCTGACACCCTGTTCCCTGTCCAGCGCTGTGGAAGAACCTTGCACATGAGCTACCAGAGCAATCTGAGCATCCTTATCCAGTAATTCTGCCATAAATCTGCCCTGAAGCCGTGCTGCTTCCACATTATCCGTAGCCACCAGCGCTACCTGTTCACGATCCTCCACCTCTGAATCCATCAGGAGCAGCGGGATACCACTTTCACGTACTGCCGCTGCAGCCTTGGCTGTAGCACTCCGACTGGAAGGAACCAGAATGATGGCACTGGGCTTCTGCTCGATGGCCCAATAGATCAATTCATTCTGCTCTTCAAAGGCATTCTCCTGGCTGGCAGCTACGATTTCAATCTCCAGACCATATTCCAAACCTGCCATCTTCACACCTTCCAGAAGCTGCACCCAGAAATCATTCTCCTGATCAATGATCTTGGGAATACAAATGATCCGCTTGGGCATAGCATTCTTACTCTTATGATAGAAAAACAGGCTCAATAAAGTCGCACAACCTAAAAATATTATCAAAATAAGAGCCAATGTTCTCTGTTTATGTGTTTTCAAGTACCCTTTACCATCCATGACCATCGCCTCCAATAGCCTGATAACGTCTAAGACGCATCGTCACCTTCGTCCCTTCCCCTTCTGTGCTTTCAAAGGTCAGTCCATATTGCTCTCCATAGTACAGTTTAAGCCTTACATGTACATTGTAAACGCCTACGCCATTTCCCTTTTCCTTTTCACGCTCTCTGGATCTGTCAAAAATATGTGTAAGTTCCTCACTGCTGATTCCCACACCATTATCTATGACCTCCAGAACAATATCATCCTCCACCAAAGCGCCGGTAATCTTGATCAGCCCTTTGCCATCCTTGGGTTTGATACCATGATATATGGCATTTTCCACAATGGGCTGCAGGATCAGATTCACCACTCTTTCATTCTGAAGCTCCGGAGCCACTTCAATGGAGAACTCCAGCTTATCTTTGTAACGCATCTTCTGGATAGTCAGATAGCTTTTGGTATGGTCAATCTCTTTCTTAAGAGGAATCATTTCCTCGTCATTACTGATACTTTGGCGCAATAGCCTGGCAAGAGAAGAAGTCATCATGACAACCTCTTTATTCTTACCGCCCTCTGCCATCCAAATAATGGAATCCAAAGTATTATAGAGAAAATGAGGATTGATCTGGCTCCTAAGAGCTTTTAATTCACTTTTACGCTTCTGCCTTTGTTCCTCTACATTTTCTTCCATCAATTGGTGAATGCGCTCTGTCATAACATTGAACGCTTTGTGTAAAGCTTTGATCTCTCTGTAAGGGATCTTCTCCATAGAAGCTCCCTTAAAATCCATATTTTCCACTTCCTGCATGGACTCAGCCAGAGTCTGCAGCGGCTTCGTAATGGCTCCTGCCAATATAACTGCCAGCAACAGACCGGCACAGATCAGGACCACTGCTATCAACACATATGTGGTCTGTGTCTCCTTCCACTAAGACATCAGCGAAGCCAAAGACACTACCCCCACCACACTCCACCCGGTTTCTTCCGACTTTGAAATGGTATAGAGGTTACTATCATCCCCACCCTGCGTTATAAAATAATCTTGCTCACATTCAAGAACTTCCTCAATACGCTCTGTAGTCAGATTCCGGAACAACAGCTGCTGCTTTGGATGATATATGATATTTCCTGCCTCATCAATGATAAATACATAACTGTTCAACCCCAGATTATTCTGCTCACAAAGATCTCGGAGCAGTTTATAGTTCAGATCAATGAAAAACACCCCCAGAGGCTCTCCTGTCCCATCATCCAGGATTGGTCTGCTCAAAGTTACAACCCATTTATAATTGTTGTCGATCACATACTGAACGTGGGAGGGTGTGAGAATATACTCCTCGCATTGATAAGTATCCCTATACCAACCCACCGAATCCAACTCCACATAGGGATTGAGCTTATCCTCCCCCAAATTAATGATATATTTGCCCTCACGGGAAATGGCCGCCACATTGGAGATATCCTCTCTGGTCTCAATGACCGTCTGAAACTGCGTCAATATCCTTTCATATCTCTGTCGAGCTTCCGAAGTTTTTGAATCACTCTGAAAATAGGTCTGAATATCGTTACCCTTTAGCATCATAGATGCCGTATTCTGCATATTTTTAATGTACTGATCGATATCACTGTTCACCTGCTTTACCAGACGCAGGGTGTAATCCACGGAATTATCTAAAATCGTATTTTTGGTATACCCCAGAGATATCTGATAAAAAATCGTCAGACTCACCAATATCAGCACAGAAAAACAGGTAATAAACGCAGACTTGATCGTTCGAAACGGATTGATCTTCATTTACCTCTTCCTTTCTCTGGCGTACTCAGTAGGTGTCTTACCGGTGGCTTTCTTGAAAGCAATACTGAAGTAATGGGGGTCACCAAATCCCACCTTCTCTGCGATCTCATAATTCTTCAATTCACTTACAGCCAATAGTTCCTTTGCTTTTTCCATACGGATACCACTCAGCACATCTATAAAGGTAGCGCCAAAGGTCTGCTTAAAGATATTACTGAATCGACTGGTACTTACCCCCAGATGGTTACAAACCTCCTGGAGACTCAGATCACTGTCAGCATAGTGTTGGGTGATATACTCATATGCCTGATAGGCACAGGATTTCATACCACTGCCACTGAAACGGTTCAGATATTCTGCAGCATCCTGCAAATAAGTAGTCAGAACCCAAAGAGCTTCTGTAAGCTCCGGTGCTTCTCTTATCTCCTCCTCAGACTTCTTATGAATCTCCATTTCAAAGCCAAGTGTCTTAAACAGCCTGTCGGTCCTTTGCTTCACACCCAGAAGTATTTCCACTGCTTCCCGTCTCATATATCCACTGGTGCGCAGTAACTGCTCCATCTCACAGATATCAGCTTTTAGTTTGCCAAGCTCGTATTCTCGCACATGGCGGGTACAATTATCGGTGATCCTGTCAAAGTGTGGATACAGATTCCTGGAAAACAATGGATTCTCACTGTCGATAATACAGTTTTCTCCAACTGTATACTGCATGAGCAGTGCCTTCTCTGCCTGCTCATAGGATCGATAAACATATCCCAGATCCTGCTGCCAGGACCCTAACGCCACATTAACCGAAAGCCCCATCATTTCACGGACCCGTTCTATGATCTCATTACATACCGCATTGATCTGAGCCTTGGCACCTTCCGGATCAGAGGCCGCAAATAGCAGGAATACTCTGTAATCCTTTCCCTGGCAAACCTCTCCTATATGGTATTTCTTCATCAATTCCTGAGAAACATTATATACAATAAAAGCCATCAGAGCACTTTCCTTGCGACGCTCCTCATTTAGTTCATGATTGCCCATATAAATGCACAAACCCACTACACCTGCCATATACCATCCATCTGGAAGAACGATTCCCACCGCCTCTCTCTCCCTGCGGCATTCTTCCTCTGTATTGGTTCCTGTGATCGTATGCAACAACGCTTCAGAATATAAAAGCATCTGCCCTTTACGATAAGTAGAATAAATCTCCTCCTGTTTTACCAGCTGCCTTCGCTCCTCGTCCATCTTGCTCTTGAGTTCCGTCAACACATCTCCCAACTCATAAGAAGTAATCGGCTTTAACAGATATTCCTCCACGCCATACTTGATAGCCTTCTTGGCATAATCAAAATCATCGTAACCACTTAAGATCAGCACCTTGATCTGAGGATATTCCTTCTGAATCAATGCACTTAACTCCATCCCATCCATAAAGGGCATACAAATATCCGTCATCACCACATCCACTTGATGACAACGAAGAAACTCACTGGCTTCCCTGCCATTCTCGCACACACCGGCAAGCTCATTTCCAAGCTCGCTCCACTTCACATTTTCACAGACACCTTCTCTGATCATCGGCTCATCATCTACAAATAATATACGGTACATTTCTCCACCTTGTTTTTCTAATTACCCCCTACGCTGTCTTAGCGACTTATACATGTCCTCCTTGTATTATATAATAAAATCACTTTCCTGACTACAAAAATTTATAAAAAATCA
>JAZRJO010000021.1:0-1974 GCA_045645825.1 Acetatifactor sp.
ATGAGACCTTTAAGACAGATGTATGGGATTTCAGCAAACCCAAATATTATGCGCTGGATATGTTCCCTTACCCTTCAGGAGTAGGTTTGCATGCAGGACATCCGGAAGGATACACTGCAACTGATATTATGTCCCGTATGAAACGTATGCAAGGCTATAATGTATTGCATCCCATGGGATATGATTCCTTTGGTCTTCCGGCAGAGCAGTACGCTGTCAGCACCGGTAATCATCCAAACGGTTTTACACAGACCAATATTGATACCTTCTCCGCTCAGCTGAAAGAGTTAGGTTTTGACTATGACTGGAGCAAGATGATTGCTACCAGTGATCCTTCCTTTTACAAGTGGACCCAGTGGATCTTTAAACAGCTGTATCTGGATGGTTATGCCAAATATGTAGATATGCCCGTGAACTGGTGTGAGGAGTTGGGAACAGTTCTTTCCAATGACGAGGTTATTGATGGCAAGTCCGAACGTGGCGGTTATCCTGTGATTCGTAAGAATATGAAGCAGTGGGTGATCAATCAGCCTGCTTTTGCAGAAAAATTGCTGGAAGGATTAGAGGAGATTGATTGGCCGGAGTCCACCAAGGATATCCAGAGACATTGGATCGGTAAATCCGAAGGTGTAGAGGTAGAATTCCAGATCGTAGGAGGAGGAAAGTTCTCCATTTATACCACCTGTATCGAGACCATCTACGGTATTACTTTTATGGTACTGGCTCCGGATGGACAGATCGTAAAGGATCTGATGGACAGAGTACAGAATCCTGAAGAGGTTCAGGCATATATCGATGAGACCCTGAAGAAAAATGATATGGATCGTACCGAATTGAACAAGACGAAATCCGGCTGCATCCTGAAAGGTCTTTATGCTATCAATCCCGTAAACAGCAAGGAAGTACCCCTCTTCATCGGTGACTTTGTTCTGGCAAGCTACGGAACAGGTGCCGTTATGGCGGTTCCTTCTCATGACCAGCGTGACTTTGAATATGCAATTGCACACAATATCCCCATGATTCAGGTAATTGACGGGGCAGATGTAAGTGAAAAGGCATTTGAGAAGGGTGAATACCTTGGCAAAGGCTGCAAGTTGATCAATTCAGAGGAGTTCACCGGACTTACGGTGGAAGAGGCTAAGGAAGCCATCACTTCCAAGCTGGAAGCACAGGGTGTTGCCCACAGAACAGTAAATTATCATTTCCGTGACTGGATCTTTGCAAGACAGCGTTACTGGGGTGAGCCCGTTCCTGTGGTTCACACAGAAGACGGACAGATTCATGTGTTGGATGATGAGGAGCTGCCTTTGATCCTTCCTGAGCTGGAAGATTATAAGGGTAAGAACGGCAAAGCACCTCTGGAAAATGCAGTTGAGTGGAAACAGTACGACAAGAATGGTATTAAGGGTGTGCGTGAGACCTCTACCATGCCCGGAAGTGCCGGTTCCAGCTGGTATTTTATGAGATATATCGATCCTGATAATCAGGAGGAATTTGCCAATCAGGAGCTGTTAAAGCACTGGCTGCCCGTTGACCTTTACATTGGTGGTCCTGAGCATGCAGTAGGCCATTTGATGTATTCCAGAATCTGGAATCGTTATCTTTACGACAAAGGCTTGTCTCCTGTAAAAGAGCCCTTCCAGAAGTTAGTGCATCAGGGCATGATCCTTGGCGCCAATGGTATCAAGATGGGTAAGCGCTTCCCTGAATTTGTGATCAATCCCAGTGATGTGGTAAATGATTTCGGCGCTGATACCCTGAGATTGTACGAAATGTTCATGGGTCCTTTGGAGGTGTCAAAACCTTGGAGCAATCAGGGTGTGGAAGGAGCCAGAAGATTTATCAGCAGAGTATGGGCATTCTTTACCAATGAGGACAATATTACCGCTGAGAACGATAATGCCCTGACCAAAGTATACCACCAGACTGTGAAGAAGGTAACAGATGATTTTGAACAGCTTGGTTTCAATACTG
>JAZRJO010000022.1:0-2515 GCA_045645825.1 Acetatifactor sp.
TATAGAGATGAGGGCGATGGGTGAGCGCGAGTCCTCTCGCTATCCTAACCCCGGCAATTAACATGTTGCCTTCTTCAAGGTTTGGTTCGATATCTTTTTTGTACATGCTTGCCTGTAATTCATCATTGATAAGGATCATGATAACATCAGCTTTTTTTGCCGCTTCTGCTGCTGTATAAACTTCAAATCCCTGTGCTACTGCTTTTGCCCAGGACTTGGAGCCTTCATACAGACCAATGATTACGTGGCATCCGGAATCCTTCAGGTTCAGTGCATGAGCATGTCCCTGGCTGCCGTAGCCGATGATTGCGATAGTCTTACCTTCTAACATAGTAACATTACAATCTTCCTGATAAAAAATTTTAGCCATTTTTAATTTCCTCCATTAAGTGAATAAATATTTATAACTTTAAGGTTAAATACCCATAGCTAACATAATTTTAGTGCCAACAAACATGGCCGTCCGCAAATATTACTCTAAATATGTAACATTCTCACTGCCTCTTCCAAGGCCCGCGATACCGGTTCTGGCAATTTCCAGAATCTCATAGCCTGCCAACAGATTGATAAATGCCTCAATCTTACTCTGATTACCGGTCAGTTCGATGATCAGACTATCCGTTGATACATCAATGATCTTGGCACGGAAGATATCCGTCACTGCGATCACACCCTGACGCTGTTCTGCACAAGCCTTGATCTTGATCAGAATCAGTTCTCTGTAAACACTCTCGTCCGGCTTCAATTCCTTAATTTCACGCACATCCACCAGTTTTCCCACTTGCTTCTCGATCTGTTCCAAAATCGCCGTATCACCGCTGGTCACTATGGTAATCCTGGTAAACCTGGGATCCTCTGTTGTTCCTGCCGTAATACTCTCAATATTATAACCGCGTCTGGAAAACAACCCGGATATCCGGCTCAAAACGCCGGACGTATTATCTACCAACAATTGAAAAACTTTTTTCTGCATAATTAAGACCTCTCCTTGCATTCAATCCAACCCTTGTTATTTTAACAAGTTAAAGTTCCAATGTCAACCTTAATCATCATTTTCCATGCATTTCATTAGGGCAAGCGTTCCTGTACGTGCTACTTCCACGATACTGATGGACTGGAACATGTTAAGCAGAAGCTTGATCCGCTCAGGTGCATCGCATATCTGGATCATCATGTAGTGTTTTGACATATCAACGATCTGTGCCTGCATAATTTCGCAGACTTCCATGATCTCACGACGATTGTTTTTATTATATTTAATCTTTACAAGCATCAGCTCCCGGCAGATACTTTTGCTCTCGTCAAAGGTTTTGACCTTAATAACATCCAGCTTCTTGTTTAGTTGTTTCTCTATCTGTTCTATGGTACGGTCATCGCCGTTTGAGACGATGGTCATGCAGGATACATCCGGATCATCGGTCTCTCCCACTGCAAGACTGTCAATATTAAAGCATCTTCTGGAGAACAGTCCGGCTACCTTGCAGAGGACACCGGAGCGGTTTTCTACCAGTACAGAATAGATTCTTTTTCTGTTCATTTCCGTTCCTCCTTATTTCGTCAGATCCATTGGATCAATGATAATTTCCATCAGGACAGATTCATCCTTTGCAAGGAATTCATCGATTGCCTGGGATGCGTTACTCATATCAAAAATTCTCTGGAACTTCATACCGTAAGCTGCCGCGATCATCTCAAGGTCAGGACTGCCGGACAAGTCCACTACAGAATAATTATCCTTATAAGAATAATGCTGATACTCTCTTACCATTCCAAGATAATTGTTCTTCATGACAATGATCTTCACCGGAATATTGTGCTGTCTCATGGTGGCAAGCTCCATCATGGACATCTGGAAAGAACCGTCACCACAGACTGCTATAACCTGACGATTCGGTGCTGCTACCTTGGCCCCCATGGCTGCCGGAATAGAATAGCCCATGGTTCCCATGCCTCCGGAGGTTAAGAATTTACCCTGCTTTACAATATGATAGGTACATGACCAGATCTGGTTCTGTCCTACATCAGCTACATATATGGCATCGTCCTGCATCTTGCGGGATAGCAGGTCTATGAAGGCAGCCGGATCCACGTATGCGGGGTCTGGCTTGCGCTTTCTTTCCATGCTAATACGATATTCTTTTAAAGTCTCTACCCAGGCATCATGGCTGCCATCGATTTCTTCCTTGGCAATATCTTCAAAGATACATTTGGCATCTCCTACAAGAGGGATGGTAGGCCCTGCATTTTTGCCGATTTCAGCAGGGTCAACATCAATATGTACCAGCACTTTATTCTGTGTGATCAGGTCAGGCTGACTCACTGCACGGTCTGCCACTCTTGCGCCTACCATGATCAGCAGATCTGATTCATTCATGGCACGATTGGCACAAGGTCTTCCACTGTTTCCTACCATACCAAAGTATAGCGGATGCTCAGAAGGCATTACACCGATACCCATCATGGTAGACACAACCGGAACCTGATACTTTTCAGCAAAAGCACGGATTTCTTCTTC
>JAZRJO010000023.1:0-1916 GCA_045645825.1 Acetatifactor sp.
ACAGCCTGGTGATCCTTAACTCCTTCTCCACTCCCAGCTCATACCATCCAAAAGCTTCTTTATCGGTCCTGCCACCTTTGATCAGCTGGGCACAGATCTCCTGCAATACACGCTCATCCGCCTCTTTCTCATAGCACAAGATCAACAGCCTCAGAAGTACCGGAGAAAACTCTCTGAAACGTCCTGCCAGATAGAGAAACTGCTCCTTTAAATCTGCACTGAGCACTCCTTTTCTGGCACCATAGTGAAGTACCTGGATCTCATATTCCCCAAGCTTTCGAAGCAGCGCCGGATTCCCTGTCAGCGTAAGCAGCGATTCCAGATACCAAATGGGACTGGTACACCCCTGTTGAAACTGCCTTTCCAAAAAGTTCCACCTGGCAGCCGGATCCCTCCTGAGTTGTGGCGTCAAAAACATCAAAAACCATGCCACCTTCCACGATCCACGGTTCCTTCGGTAGATATCCTCCACCTGGTTCGTAGCGCGTCTTACATATTCGCCGTCCCTGTTAACCATGGTAGTCAGGTACAAATAATACGCCATGGCAGCCGGATCCACTTCCTTCTGCCGCTCCATCAGTTCCATCACATGAGTCAACACCCAGCTGGCTTCATGACTTCTCTCCTGCATCACCAGCACCTGTGCCTGAAACAATCTGGCCGCCACATCCTTATCATTCATGGCCACCAGACGCTCCACCAAAGCGGCCGTCCGATCAAGCCATGTAGTGCCTCCGATTAACTTCAGCCGATACTGCTGATAACAATCCATGATCTCTATGATCAACTGCTCTTTCATAATCCTGGCAGACTGATAAGCCCCCAAAGAAGCACCCACCATCACCTTCACCGGCACTTCCAGCATACAACCTGCACAGCTTATCTTTACATACCCAAAATTCCTGCCTCTGTGCAGCTGCCGATTATCTATGTAAACAGGAATCGTACACTGATTCCCCAGAAAATCATCATCTGTTATGACTTCTTTCTCCGTAAAAACAAAGTCTCCCTCTGTGGAAACCTTCAACTTCGTATATCCCCAGCCGTCCTTACATACAGTCACCGAAAGCTCCAGCATCTCTGCAGGATTGGCAACTGACAACTCACTTTCCCTCACACTGTAAGTAATCTTCTGCTTCTTCCCACAGGCGATCAAAAACTCCTCCATATTGTGCTGATTGCCCGGTCTTTCACTTAAGCCCCTGTAACTTTCCGTATACTTTCTGTCATTACCCACAAGCAGCTTCACAAAATCCTTGGAATAAAACAGCCGAAGGGCCTCTTCCCAGTCTCTTCCGGCAAGACTTGCAAAATGATTCAGATTCAGAATCTTCTCCGTCTCCACTTCAATAGGCGGTTCTTCCACTCGTATGGTATAGGGCAGTTCATACTCTCCCAGATTACTGATGAACCGAAATGCACCGTCCACCACATCACCATCCCTCAAGCACTCTCCATGAAAACGATATCCAATAATTTCCTCCGAACCATTGAACTGCGGCACCAGACACTCCATCCGTCTGTCTGTACTTGTAACATAACCATAAGCCCCTTCACCGCCACTTCCGTAGACAGTAAAGGTGCCCTCCAAAAGAGCACCCGGTGCCAGGGCAAGGTCAAGTCGGTCGCTTGAAAACATAAGCGTCCCTCTTGCACTTTCCCATCTGTCTTGTATGAACTGCTGCATCATTTCCTGCATATTGCCACCTGCCCAAATATTTGCCAAAGCGGATATCCTTCATCCACTTTACTACTTACATCATTCCTATTTATCAGTTTAACATAGCTGGATAGGGTTTTCAACCTTTTTTATCACATAGTTTGAAACCTACAGTATTTGTCACTCAACAAATGTGTCCTTTTCGCATATACATACATAAACAGCAAAATAAGGTTACCCAGATGTCCGAAAATAA
>JAZRJO010000024.1:0-2018 GCA_045645825.1 Acetatifactor sp.
CTGTGTATACTTTCCTCCAGAGAATAGATCTGATAACCGTCGAAGGCTTCTCTACTCAAACTCTGGTCGATGGTCAGATTCCCGAAGGCCTTGTTGCCCAAGCCACCCGGTTTTCCCGGAAGTTTGGCGGCCATAGACACAAGGGGATTCAGGATGGCCCAAAGACGCACCTTCTTGCCCTTCTCCTTCGCAATCATGCGTATCATCTGAGCCGTTACCGTATATTCTGCATTCTGGGGATAAAAAATTCCGCCTCTCCCATCATCGATCAACAATCGCACAAACTCCGCCAGGTTTTCCACATATAGCATACTGCGCTCATTGACTACAGCGGGGCAAACCGGCAGTTTGCCCGCAAGAAGTGAGAGTACGGGGTAATTGCCTTTGCTGCCTTTCCCGTATATCATGGGCGGGCGCAGTACTGCCACCCGAAAGCTGTCCGTTTCCAGTCTGCGCAAGCCTTCCTCCGCCTGCCATTTACTATCCCCATAGAAATTAGCAGGGTCAGGGGGCGTCTGCCCACTAATATGCTTCCTGCTACCCACAGGGGCACTTTCCCCATATATGATGATACTGCTCATATAAATAAATTGCCTAACGCCCTGTTCACGAGCCTTTGCAGCCGTTTCCAAGGCCAAATCCCGATTCACCTGATAATACAGGGCCTTAGTTTCTTCCGTCACTTTTCCCACATCCGCATGGGCGATTCCGGCCACGTGGAACACGGTATCATAAGGCGAAAAATCATAATTTTTCCAGGTTTCATCCAGCAGTGAAATGGTGTCTATGCGGTAAATTTCTCTGCCTTGAGTCCCGTTATATTCCAGCAGATATCTCTCTACACTGCTTCCTACATAACTGTCAGCACCTGTGATCAGAATCCGTTTCATTTTTGTTCCTCCTGCTGCCCGGCTCCGGTGCCGCCTTCTACCACACCATCCGCTCTCAGCACACTTAAAAAGGTACCCACAAAGCACTTCAGATCCATGACCGGCCCCATCTTCCTCACATACTCACCGTCTAATGCAGCCTTGACCGGTATCTCCAATTCATCGCGCCCATTGATCTGGGCCCACCCGGTAAGCCCGGGTCTCACATCGTTGGCACCATATCGGTCCCTTTCGGCGATCAGGTCAAACTGATTCCACAGAGCCGGTCTGGGCCCTACTACTGCCATATCACCTTTCAGGATATTGAAGATCTGCGGCAGTTCATCCAGGCTGGTCTTACGCAGGAACTTCCCCACCTTGGTAATATACTGCTCCGGATTCTTAAGTAAATGAGTGGGCATATCCCCCGGGGTATCCACCCGCATGGTACGAAACTTCAAGATCATAAAATAGCTCTTATGAAGTCCTACACGCTTTTGTCTAAATAGTATAGGACCCGGCGTATCTAATTTAATGGCCACAATCAACACCACAAATACCGGCCAAAGCACCATCACCCCCACCAGCGCCAGCATAAAATCGATTACTCTTTTCACGATCTGATACATAATTTCCCCCTGTTTGTCATTTACCGACATGATATGTTGGTACGATTTCCTTCACGATCTCGCGGATATCGCACTCTTCATCCAGGGAAGCCTGGCGCAGTGTCTCCAACTGTCTTTCAAACTCTTCATCATCAAACACGATGGGTTTGCCGATGTAGATCATCTTGTTGGCAGTCTCCGTCAGTCCTTCCTCATTCATCAGCAGTTCTTCATACATTTTTTCTCCGGGGCGTAAGCCCGTAAATTCAATCTTGATCTCCTCATCCACTTTGTAACCGGACAACTTAATCAGGTTCTTGGCCAGATCTACGATCTTCATAGGCTCTCCCATATCCAGCACAAAGATCTCCCCGCCCCGGGCGTAGGCTCCTGCCTGAAGCACCAGGGATACTGCTTCCGGAATGGTCATAAAGTATCTGATAATGTCAGGGTGTGTCACTGTCACAGGACCGCCCTGTTCGATCTGTCTCTTAAACAGGGGCACCACGCTTCCGTTGCTTCCCAGCACGTTGCCAAAACG
>JAZRJO010000025.1:0-4671 GCA_045645825.1 Acetatifactor sp.
GATCTGCCTGTACTGGTTACTTTTCCGAGTAAAAAGAAACTGGAACAGATGGAATACCGAAGCAAGCTTGAACTGACTGAGGATGTGAGAATCGTGGAGATTCCCGGTGTGGATAGCTGTGCCTGCTGTGCGCCTCATGTAGACACTACAGGACAGATCGGTGTACTGAAAGTCACCGGTGTACAGAGTCACCGCGGGGGAGTCCGCGTAACCATTCTTTGCGGTGCAAGGGCTGTGAAGGAATTTACCATGCATCAGGACAGCGTCACAGTCATTTCTACCTTACTGTCTGCCAAACAGGATGCCGTGGCAGAGGCAGTGTTTCATCTGAAAGAAGAGAACTTGCGCATGAAAGAAAGGGCCAATGAGCTGCAGGCAAGACTCCTGACACTGCAGGTAAGCACGCTGCCTTCTCCAGATGTACAACACAGTGTGATTCTTTTTACCGGAGACCTGGACACCATTGCACTGCGTAACACTGTCAACTCCCTGTGTGAAAAATACTCCGGCTACTGCTGCATTTTCTCTGGAGACGACAGAAAAGGATATCGGTACATTATCGGTAGTACTTCTTTAGACTGCCGCCATGCCGCCACGATTCTGCGCGAAGCATTTGGTGCCAAGGGTGGAGGTACTGCGCCTATGGTGCAGGGGCGTATTATGGCTGAAGCTGAGGATATACGCAGCACCCTTGCAATTGAAAGATAAACAGAGCCTGCCACTTTGTTGATGCCAACAAAATGGCAGGCTCTAATGAGTCATAACTTCTTCTAATTTATATCTGCTCGGTCCCGGAGATTTCCCGATAAAACGCTGCCGTTGCCGCCTGTCTATAAGGTCTGAGCCAAAGATTACCGATACCAAAGGTAAATAAACAAAGAATTGACCAACCGATGAAACTAAACTGTAAGCAAAACAATCTGAATCGGTTACCTGACATCATCTCCTTGGAAAGCGCAATCGCCTCTCCGGCAGTCAGTTCCGGATGCTCTGCCAATATGTATCCCGTCATTGCATAACTGTAGGACGCTATGATACCGGGAATAATAAACAGCAAGGACCACAACAAGGTATATAATCCCACCAAAAATCTGGTAGCTGCAGTTGTCTTCCAATTATAAAAATAGGTAAACAGAGATTCCAGTTTTGCCTCTGTTCTATCTACCAGATTCAGATTATATCTGGCATATCCTGCTTCAATCACACTACCCAGAATGAAATATACAGCTGCAAGAACAATCGCCGCTGCCGCAATCAAAAGCACACCTCCGGCCAGAAACGCTCTTAAATATTCACTTCCCCCACCAGCGGTGGAAAGAATCGTCATCCCCGCAACATCAAAGCTTACCATTCCTCCGGACATATCAACATTCAGTTTCACATTCAGCCCTTCCGAACCCAAACCGCCCAATAAGAATGCTATCAGACCAGCTACCACTGCGATCAACCACTTTCCACGCAACGCTTCTCTCGCATTATACCTAAAATCCGCCGCTATTTTCATATGAACTCCTCTCCGGCTCACACTATTTTTGAGCCCTATGCATCAAATCTACTGTACATCTATATTATAATACATATTCAGCATATCGTATAGATGGAATTTATGCACTATATGGAGCGAAAACGTGCAATCAAGGTTTAGACTTTCTTTTATAAATAATATAGGAATATACCATGGGTACTATGGCAGCGATCACTGCTACGATCAGCACAATGGGTACGGACATTGTGTTGGGAAGAAATCCACAGACGCACATGATCAGACCCAAGACAAACCACAGCTTACCGCCAAACCGGTGGGTTTCGTACCATACATATTCGTCTGCCAGAGCCCAAGGTGTCTTAATCCCCATAAAAAAGTTCTGTTTCACTTTGGGAAGCAGATTACCGATCACAACAAACAATGCTCCCATGGCCACCATGATGATATTGGTTATATTAAAAGTAATAATTTCCAAAGCATAAGTGATCAGATACAACTGTACAGCCAGAAGAAAAACATTGAGCACCAGGAACAACTGATAATAATGCCCCAAGAAATAGGTATAATTGGCAGCTTTGGGATCCGCGTGCTTGGTGACCTCTGCCAGCACATTCACAAAAATCATAACGGCAGGCAGCAGAAAGATTGTAATGGCACTGCCATAACCATCCGGAGTACCCTGGGCATTAAAATGGATCGGGATCTGTTCAGGCAAAAAGGGAAATGCAATTGCCGAAAGAACCAACGCGATCAGGCAGATAATGTAGTTTTTATAATTACCGCGATGAATGAATTTCATAAGCTCAAACCTCCTTTAAATCAGAAAACCACGCCATAGCTTCTTTCAAAATGGAAAGATGATGAGAAATCGTAGCTCCGGTCATGTCAAAATGTGCCAGAATCTCTCCCACGGGAACGTATACAAAGGGCGCCGCTCTCGCGGCGCTCCATAATCATAAAGCTTTATTTTGTGCAAACAGCATCAAAGTCCTCTTCAATCTCCTTAGATGGTGGTGGTGTCAGAAGAGACACTACCACAATACAAATAGCAGAGAAGATAAATGCGGGCAACAATTCATAGATCGCAAATACCCCGCCAAGCTTGCTGATCACCAGCTTCCAAAGGAATACCATGCCTGCACCGCTGACCATTCCGGCAAGGGCACCTGCTCTGGTGGTTCTCTTCCAGAAAAGGGAGAACAACATGATCGGTCCAAAGGTTGCACCGAAACCGGCCCATGCAAAGGATACGATCCGGAAAATAACGCTGTTCTCATCAAGGGCGATGATGATCGCAATCAGAGCGATCACCAACAGTGTGATTCTGGTTACAACCATCACCTGCTTGTCGGTTGCTTTTTTCTTATATACACCCTGATAAATATTTTTTGCAAAAGCGGACGCCGCGATCAACAGGTAGGAGTCGGAAGAACTAATGGTTGCCGCCAGGATACCTGCCATTACAAACCCTGCAAAGATGGGAGGCAGAGAACTGGTTGCAAGTGTAATGAAAATGTTTTCTGCAGCTGTTGCAGTCAAATGAGTGATAGGATATAAAGCTCTTCCTACGATACCGATGAACACTGCAACTGCCAGGGAAATCACTACCCATATCATAGCAATTCTTCTGGACAGCTTCAACTCATCTTCCTTACGGATTGCCATGAAACGTAAAAGCACCTGGGGCATACCGAAATATCCCAGACCCCAAGCAAGCATAGAGCAAACGCTTAATAAGCCATAGTCAGCCGCCTTACCAAAAACAGGCGCACCTGCTTCCACTATCTGCTGCCCGGCCTCATTCAGAGTAGGCCTAGCCAATCCAAAGAATTCAAAAAATCCCGGAATCGACTGCGCATTCTCTATAACTGCGCCCAAGCCGCCCGCATTGACAGTGCTGATGACCACAATAACACCTAATGCAACAATCATTACAATGGCCTGCATAAAATCCGAAGCGCTTTCTGCCAGAAAACCGCCCAAAATGGTATACAACAACACAAATACTGCACCCATGATCATCATCGCTATATACGGTGCACCGAAAAGTGTTGAGAATAATTTACCACAGGTCACAAAGCAGCTCGCTGCATAAACAGTAAAGAAAATCAAAATGAATACTGCTGCCAAAGACATGATCACTTTTTTATCTTCACGGAATCTGTTTGAGAAAAAATCCGGAAGTGTGATCGCATTATTCGCTCTCACACTATAGCGGCGAAGTCTCTTAGAGACGATCAGCCAGTTAAAATATGTACCGACAGCAAGTCCGATGGCTGTCCATGCCGCATCTGCAAGTCCACACCAATAAGCCACACCCGGCAATCCCATAAGCAGCCATCCACTCATGTCAGATGCTCCCGCACTCATGGCGGTCACCCATGGACCAAGAGAACGTCCACCAAGGAAATAATTCTCTGAACTCTTATTCGCTCTCTTTGCGAACATGACTCCGATTATGATTACAATTGCCATATAAATGACCATAGCAAACAAAATTTGAATTATATCGCTCATTATATGGTACCTCCTATGTTTCCATTTTATTGCATTATATCATAATCTTTGCAAAGATGCTACATGAATTTTCACTTCCTTGCGCCCCGCGTACTGTCCGCCTGTCAGCTTCGCATTCCACCTTACACTCTTAAATCAGAAAACCACGCCAATCATTCCACCTTACTCTGTTTTCTCTCAAACTTCCATGTTCCCACAATCTGCAGCCCCATGGGCAGCAACAAAAACACCGCATACACTCCATAGAACACATAAGAAACCACTGTAATCCGATTCATCACAATCACCGGATCAAAATAAATCCTAGTCTGGTTAAACTGTACCGCCATCACAATCCCGGTCAAGCACCAGAAAAAAACTATCACCAGACCTCTGTCCCGGTTATCAAAACGATAAATAGAAAAAGCCGTCCGCCCTCTCAAAGAGTATCCCCTGCTCTTCATAGAATTACTGCTCTCCACAAAATCCTCCAGTGTCCATGTGATCAGAATAGAAATCAGTGCCAGGAGATGCAAAAATCTCTGCCACAGATTCCCCTGACGAATGCCTCGCCCAATGCCTTCTCTGGAAATCTCGATCCGCTGTGCCCGCACCTTGATTCTGGGAATGGTACGAAGCAGGATGGATAAAAACAACGATAACCTGGGGGAAATCCGTCCGAACAGGTA
>JAZRJO010000026.1:0-3578 GCA_045645825.1 Acetatifactor sp.
TGGGAACTACCTGAGAATATGCCGGCACTAACAGCACGTCATCAAATGTAATGCCTTCACCAATAATCTGTCCCATCTTTCTTCCTCCTGAATGTTTGATTTGCAGTTGAGTGTATCAAAATTAATTGGTAATGTCAACCAAAAAATACCTTAATTATTAAAAATTTTTCTGGGAGACACATCTCTCATAGCCTTCACCAGTTCCTCGGAAGGACTTAGCAGAACCTTCTCACCGCCTTCGTAATACATCACGTAACGTTTGTCAGGCTTCAATTCCTCACCGATACTGTAATCCTTCGCCTTGGTATCACGATTCCGATAGTTATCCAAATGATAAGACTTAATGGGCGCCAGAATCTCAATCTTGTCCAAAGAATAGGTTCCTACTCTCTTTCTTTTAGTCTTAGCCATCACCTTATCAATCACCAGCTCTCTGTCCACATACAAATATTCAAATTCCAGATCAGTAAACAGATGCAGCATATAAGCCCCCGCACCTGCTGCCGCCACAAGGATAAATGCAAAGGGTATGATTATCATGGCCATTCCAAAAATCACTGCCAACACAATTAATAACACTTTCAAAAATCTCTTCAGGCCTGACTGCTTCTGCTTTACAAGACACTCTACATATGTTTCGCTCATTCTTCTATCCTGTCCTTTTCCCGTTCGTAACAAACGTTTTATTTTACCTTATATGATATAACATCTGGGCTCAACTTTCAAGTCATTTACACTCTTTTCCTTTATTTTATTATTTTTTTATAATATAATAATGCCAGTTTCATTGACATTTCAGCCAAAAAAGCTTATCATAGTAGCCAAGTACACAGTGACATGACAAAAGGCACATTAAGATACACAAAATCAAATTTTACGAATTATACGAAAGGCAGGTATATTTTCATGGCAGTAATGGACGAATTCCGCGAAGAACGCGAGGCTATGAAGCACGCCACACCCAAACAGAAACTGGAATATTTTTGGTCATACTATAAATGGCACCTTATCATCGCAGTTGCCGCCATCTTAGCGATCACTTCCTTTATATATCAAACAGTTACAAGGAAGGAAACAGCACTATATGCGTTATTCCTGAACAGTTTTGTGCCGGCTGAAAGCAGTGCTGAAGCTTATAAACAGCGCTTTTTAGACACAACAGAAATCAATTCTGATGAATACGAGATTACAGTGGACACCACCATGTATTTCCAACCGAGCTCCATGGACGAGAATACATATAACGTTGTGGAGAAGATCAGCGTCTATGTGGCAGCGGGAGAAATTGACCTGTTATGTGCAGACCAGGCCGCGTTTGAATATTATGCGTATCTAGAATATCTGAACGACCTGCGTAATGTGCTGACACCGGAACAGATTGAGAAGTACAGCCCTTATTTCTATTATATTGACGGCGAGGTTCTTGCAGCCAAGCTGAAAGCGGCCAAAAAATTTGACAACTCAGAAGATTATACCTTAGCATATCCGGATCCTTGCAAACCCGAAGAAATGGCCGATCCCATCCCGATAGGTATTTTCTTGGATAATGCCTCTGAAGATTTTACGAGTAATTACCTATTCGTTAACAAAAACTCTTCTGCCATCGGCTTTGCAATTAATGCCAAACACATAGAGAACGCCCAAGCATTTGTAGACTATATCTTTACTACAGCAGAATAATAGGCGCACCAATACCAATAAACAGGACACCTTGCTCATATATGCAAGGCGTCCTTTCTGTTTTCATCTACAATTTATCACCCATTCCCAGAATAAGTGCTTCACTTAATCACAAGCATCCTTAAACTGATTCCAGATCTTTGCATGCAGATCTTCTGCCTCCTGAGAAATATTCTGGATACACTCACCCTCCGTCACTTCCTCAGGAAGAACCACCAATGGCTGCATTTCCTCAGAGATCAGTTCTTCTGCTGCCTTGTTGGTACAATAGTAACCCAGATATTCAAAGCACGCTGCCGCATGTTCAGGCTGATTTATATAATCCAGGAATGCGTAAGCCGCCTCTGCATTGGGTGCCTTGGAAGGAATAAATGCTGCCATCACACCAAAGCCAAGTCCCTCCTTGGGATATACTACCTTCAGATCAGGGCGGGCATTCAAAGCTGCTGATACCTGGGAGGTATAAAGGAATGCTGCTGCTACTTCACCACTGATCAGAAGATCCTGTGTATTGTTGTCATTGATCACGCGCACATTAGGGGCCAGTTCGATCATTTTCTCACCGGCTTTACGAATAATATCCAGATTCTGGGTATTGTAGGATTCTCCCATGATCTTCAGCGCGATACCATTGATCACGCGATAATTGGCAGTCAGGGCAATATTGTCCTTCAATGCAGGATTCCACAGATCAGCATAGCTGGTGATCTTTACATCAGTATGTGCCGGATCATATAGAAGCAACGGAATTCCTGCGCCATAAGGTACGGTATATTCATTGTTCGGATCGTAGAACTGGGACATGAACACCGGGTTCAAGTTGTCGTAATTGGTCAGCTTGGAGGTATCCAGCTTCTGCACCAATCCTTCCTGGATCGCCACTTCTATGATATAGTCATCCGCAATGATCAGGTCATAATCACCACCCTCTGCCTCTTCCAGCTTGGCAAGCATGTCCTCATCATAGTCGAAATTGGAATAACGTATCCTCACACCGGTTTCTGCCTCGAAACCATCCAAAATCTCCTGTGGGAACATACCGTCCCATGTGAACAGATTCAACTCGCCGGAAAGCTTGGACCCACTGTTGCCATTGTTTTTATTGTTATCCTTGCCACAGCCGCCAAGCAGGCTCACTGCCAGCAGAAGGCTCATTGCAAAAGCCGTAATTCTTTTCATTTTTTGATTCCTTTTTTGTTTCATTTCTTTGCGTCCTCCTATTCTTTGGTTATAAGAATGCCATCGGTTAACATTGGTTTCTCTTTTTTAATATGGCGCTATTATACACCATTTAACTTTATTTGTAAACCTTACGCACTCTGATCTTCCCCACCACCGACGATGCCAGGATCAGTGTTACTGTAATACTCAGCATCACGGTAGCCAGCGCATTAATCTCAGGTGTCACGCCGGTCTTTAGCTTCGTATAGATCTTCACCGGCAATGTATTGACCTTCGGCCCGGTTACAAAGATACTGATCACCACGTCATCAAAGGACATGGCAAAGGCCAGCATCACGCCGGACAAAATGGCAGGCATGATCTGGGGCAGTGTGATGTCGAAGAATACCCTCACCGGTGAAGCACCCAGATCCAGTGCAGCCTCTTCCAGGGACTTATCCAGGCCCACAAGCCTTGCCTTTACCATAGAATAGACATAGGGTACACAAAAGGTGGTATGAGCAATCACCAGTGTCACCATACCAAACGGCAGACCCATCAGAGAGAATATGGACAAAAATACCATGCCCAAAATAATCTCCGGTATCATAATAGGCAGCATGGCCACATATGCTACCACATCGTTCAACCGGCCTCCACCTGCCTTTTCACCCAACGCACCGACAGTCCCTCCGCCGGCCACACTCTGCCTCTTAGCCCGGTACATCCCCAGTGCT
>JAZRJO010000027.1:0-5406 GCA_045645825.1 Acetatifactor sp.
AGTAGAAAAGAATGAATTGGACAATACAATTTATGAATTGATGCTTGGGGGTTGTTCTATCAGAGATTGTATTATCTCGAATGTTATTGATAATGTAAGTCTTGTACCATCTAATGTAAATTTATCTGCTGCAGAGATTGAATTAATAGGTGTTGATAAGAAGGAATATATCTTAAGGAATGAAATAGATTATGTGAAAGACAGTTATGATTATATTATTATTGATTGTCCTCCTTCTTTGAATATGTTAACGATCAATGCTATGACAACAGCGGATAGTGTATTGGTACCGATTCAATGTGAGTATTATGCATTGGAAGGATTAAGTCAGCTAATACATACAGTAAATCTGGTAAAAGAAAGATTGAATCCTGATTTGGAAATGGAAGGTGTGGTATTTACCATGTATGATTCCAGAACGAATCTATCAGCTCAAGTTGTTGAAAATGTAAAAGATAATTTAAATCAACATATTTACAAGACATTAATACCAAGAAATATACGTCTGGCTGAAGCACCTAGTTATGGATTGCCGATTAATTTATATGATCCAAAATCAACAGGTGCCGAAGCGTATATGTTATTGGCAGAAGAGTTGATTCAGAAAAATAGTTAAACGAAAGGAAAAGCAAGATGGCAGCGAGAGGGTTAGGGAAAGGACTTGATAGTCTGATACCCAATAATGTAGGAGATAAAAAAACAAAAGAAGTAACAAGTTCTGAGGTAAAGGCTCCGGAAACTATAGTAAAGATTACAAAAATTGAGCCAAATAGGGAGCAGCCGAGAAAAAATTTTGATGAAGATACTTTACAGGAGCTTGCAGATTCCATTAAGCAGTATGGTTTGCTGCAGCCTATTCTGGTGCAGGATAAGAAGGATCACTATGAAATTATCGCAGGTGAAAGAAGATGGAGAGCATCTAAGCTTGCCGGATTAAAAGAAGTTCCCGTTATTATTAAAAATTACACAGAGCAGGAAATTGTAGAGATTTCATTGATTGAAAATATTCAGAGGCAGGATCTGAATCCTATTGAAGAAGCGCAGGCTTATAAGAGATTGTTGACAGAGTTTCATCTGAAACAGGATGAAGTGGCTGAGAGAGTATCCAAGAGTCGTGTTGCAGTTACCAATTCTATCAGACTTTTGAAATTGTGTGATAATGTACAGCAAATGCTTATTAATGATATGATCACCACCGGTCATGCCAGAGCTCTTCTTGCAGTGGAAGACCACGATTTGCAATATTCACTTGCTCAAAGAATTTTTGACGAAAAACTGAATGTACGTGACGTAGAGAAATTAGTAAAAAATTTATGCAAGGCCGTTATAGTAATAGAATAGTAAGAAGATACGGGATTAGAAGTGATTTATATCGATATTAGTGAGAAACTAAAACAGAAGTTAAGCACAAAGGTGACAGTGACACCAAAAGGGAATGGTGCGGGTAAAATAGAAATAGAATTTTATAATCATGAAGATTTGGACAGGCTTCTGGATATGATAGGAAACCACTAAACTACAAAGGAGACAGGATGAATACAGATTTTTATATTCTATTAGGGATACTGATCATAATTCTGGTTTTACTGATTCTGGTAGTAGTATTATTTGTAAAAACAAGGCAATTAAAAAAGCGTCTGGACAGATTTATGAAGGGGAGAGAAGGAAAAAGTCTGGAGCAGGATATTATTGAATTGTTTGAAGATAATAAATTACTAAAAGCCAGTACAGAAAAAAATAAAAAGAATATAAGGGTAATTACAAAGAAAGTGGAGTCATCTTTTCAGAAGATGGGGTTGGTGAAATACGATGCATTTCATCAAATGGGCGGACAGCTCAGTTTTTGTCTATGTATGTTGGATGATAATAATAATGGATTTATTATCAATTCTGTGCATAGTACAGAAGGGTGTTATTCTTACACAAAAGAAATTAAGGCGGGAGAAAGTGCAATTGACCTTGGAACGGAAGAAGCAGAAGCTTTATCCATTGCATTAGGAGAGAAATAGTGATATAATATAACAGTTTAGCCTGAACTGTTACGATAAATAATCCGAATGGAGGAAAATATCATGATAGATATTAAATTTTTAAGAGAGAATCCTGAAGTAGTGAAAGAGAATATCAAGAAGAAGTTTCAGGATTCCAAGCTACCGATGGTAGATGAAGTGATCGAGCTGGATGCAGAGAGCAGGAAAACGAAGCAAGAAGCAGATGAGCTGCGTTCCAGAAGAAATAAGATTTCCAAAGAAATCGGTGGGTTGATGGCACAGGGCAAGAGAGAAGAAGCTGAGGCTAAGAAGGCAGAAGTGGCTGCCGGTGCAAAGCGTCTTGCAGAACTGGAAGCCAAGGAAGCAGAGCTGGAAGAGAAGATCACTTCTATTATGATGGTGATTCCGAATATTATTGATCCTTCTGTACCTGTAGGTAAGGATGACAGTGAAAATGTAGAAGTGACCAAATATGGTGAGCCGGTAGTACCTGATTTTGAGATTCCTTATCACACACAGATCATGGAGAAATTCAATGGTATTGATCTGGACAGTGCAGGTAAGGTGGCAGGTAATGGTTTTTATTATCTGATGGGTGACATTGCAAGACTTCATTCCGCAGTAATATCTTATGCAAGAGATTTTATGATCAACAGAGGATTTACTTATTGTATTCCTCCTTTTATGATCCGCAGTAATGTGGTAACGGGTGTTATGAGCTTTGCGGAGATGGATGCTATGATGTATAAGATCGAGGGAGAGGATCTGTATTTGATCGGTACCTCTGAGCATTCTATGATTGGTAAGTTTATTGATACCATTATTCCGGAGGAGAAGCTGCCTCAGACATTGACTTCTTATTCTCCTTGCTTCCGTAAGGAAAAGGGTGCTCATGGCATTGAGGAGAGAGGCGTATATCGTATCCATCAGTTTGAAAAACAGGAAATGATCGTGGTATGTAAGCCGGAAGACTCTATGATGTGGTTTGATAAGTTGTGGCAGAATACGGTAGATCTGTTCCGTTCCCTAGATATTCCGGTGAGAACCCTGGAGTGCTGTTCCGGTGATCTGGCTGATCTGAAGGTGAAGTCCTTTGATGTAGAGGCATGGTCACCCAGACAGAAGAAGTATTTTGAAGTGGGAAGTTGCTCTAACCTTGGTGACGCACAGGCAAGAAGATTGAAAATACGTGTAAATGGTGAGAAAGGTAAATATTTTGCTCATACCTTGAATAATACTGTAGTAGCGCCTCCTCGTATGTTGATTGCATTCCTGGAGAATAATTTGCAGGCTGATGGCAGTGTAAGAATTCCTGAAGTATTGAGGCCTTATATGGGTGGTCAGGAGTATTTGAAATAAGAGTTTGGAATTTGTTAAATGATCTTGAAAAAGGGAGGTGAAATTTTTGCATAAATATATGAGGGCTATCGGATTTAGTGAATATAGTGATCGGAAGAAGTTGAAAGAGCTTTTGACAGATGTAGTATTAAATGCTGATGAGCGGTCATATACCATGAATAACGAAGGAGTAATGATTGGAGAATTTTGCAGAAATTTCGCCGACCGTATGGGTATTGCAGTTTGTGGTGAATTTGATGAGGAAGATAAGTTTATCTATGAGTATTATTATCCTTATCTGAAAGGTGATGAAGTTACCACCAATGAAGATGTGACTGTGGAACGACATGCAGCCAGAGAGTCTTATGTAGGAATGTGTGATGAGGTTAAAGTGGGTATTTCTTTAATCTTTTATCTGCAGAATATGATTCCTTATGTAAAGGCAAAAGCTATGGGGATGTTGCCTGTAAGAGGAACTTCCCTGACACTTACCGGACTTTCTACCGGTGGTATGATTATTATGCCCATCCAGAAGAATGAATCTCAGAAGGAGCGTGTAAGAAAGGAAAGTGCTGAAAGAAATCATCTTTTGGTGGCAGCACGCAAAGGGGATGAGGATGCCATCGAGACATTGACTCTGGAAGATATGGATCTCTACACCAGTATCTCCAAGCGCATTCAGAAAGAGGATGTGTACAGCATGGTGGATACTTATTTCATGCCTTACGGCATGGAATGTGATCAGTATTCTGTATTGGGGGAAATTCTTCAAGTAGACCTGGTAACCAACCAGATTACCGGTGAAGAAATTTATTTATTAAAAATTTGCAGTAATGAGTTGACATTTGATGTTTCTATTAATATAATAGATTTATTCGGGGAGCCACAAGTGGGCCGCAGGTTCAAGGGAAGTTTATGGCTTCAGGGAAAGATTAATTTTCCGGAACAATTATAGGTAATCAGTACTTTTGTTCCATTAGTTAAACGGATATAACATGTCCCTCCTAAGGACAAATTTGGGGTTCGATTCCCTAATGGAACGCTTTTAGGTACGTGGAAGTGAGTAAAGGTTGACTCATGAAGCGTACCTTTTTCTCAACTAAGTAAGTTAATTATTTCACAATAAAGGAAATACAGAGGAGAATGATCAGTTATGAAGTATAGCTATTATCCGGGGTGTACCCTGAAAACAAAGGCAAAAGATCTGGATGCTTATGCCAGAGTGTCTGCCAAAGCACTGGGATTTGAATTGGAAGAGATCGAAGAATGGCAGTGTTGTGGCGGTGTTTATCCTCTTGGCTCAGATGAGATTGCCTCAAAACTTTCCTCCGTCCGTACTCTTAATGCAGCTAAAGAGAAGGGACAGGATCTGGTTACTCTTTGTTCAGCCTGTCATCACGTGATCAAGCGTGTAAATGATGACATGAGGAATGTAAGTGATATACGTCTTAAGGCTAATAATTATATGCAGCTTGAGGAACCTTATGCAGGGGAGACACAAGTGCTTCACTTTTTGGAAGTGCTTCGTGACAGAGTAGGATTCGAGACTCTGAAAGAGAAGGTGGTGAACCCTCTTACAGGTAAGAAGATAGGTGCATATTATGGCTGCCTGCTTCTTCGTCCCGGAAAGATCTTAAATTTCGATAATCCGGAAAATCCAACAATCATAGAAGATTTTATCCGTGCTATAGGAGGAACTCCTGTGGTTTATCCTTACCGCAATGAATGCTGCGGCGGATATATTTCTTTAAAAGAAAAAGAGATGGCAAAGAATATGTGCCACAAGATCGTTGACAGTGCAGAAGGATTCGGTGCACAGATGCTGATCACAGCCTGCCCGTTATGTCTGTATAATTTAAATAAGAGTGCAGAAGGAAGACTTCCGGTATATTATTTCACAGAGTTACTTGCTGAAGCACTTGGAGTAAAAGAGGAGGTATAAGCATGACACACAGTTCCAAAAGCCAGGCTGAGAAAATCAAAGAAATCAGCGGAGTAAATCCTTTAAAATGTATGAAATGTGGAAAATGTTCTGCATCTTGCCCATCTTTTAATGAAATGGATATCAAACCACATC
>JAZRJO010000028.1:0-4423 GCA_045645825.1 Acetatifactor sp.
TGAGTATTGTCTTCCTAAGACCGCTTGGCCTCCGACTTCACCCTAATCTTACGCAAAAGCAAATGGCTGGCACCGCTTCCGCCCATTGCAGCCAACACCTTAATCATACCTTTTATCCTGGCATATGTATACCAGTTTGAAGGTTCCCTACCCTACTTTATGATAACAGTGGGTATCGGGGAGATTATTTCCTGTGGGATTTTGGGTATGCTACTGCTGAATATCCTTCAAAAATATGCTCCGGGCATTTTCCGTATAGATATGAATTGATTTTTAGATTAAAGCGCACTGCCGTACTCCCCGAGTAGGTCAGTGCGTTTAAAATTATTCATATACGTAAGTTATAAAACTGTTGCCATTTTCCGCGAACCATTTGGCAGAATCTTTTTTGCCTTTCTTGCCCAGTTCCCCGGTGGAAGGATTCATAATGACTACGTTCAATTCGTTGAAACCTGTGATCAGTACAGCATCTCCATTCTCCACCATGGCCAGTACCGGAATATCCCGATTCACGTAATAAAGTACTGCATCCATGGGCACTCCTGTCAGCTCCAACACTCTGGAGCCAATGAGCCCTTCAGACAGTATCTCTTTCACTGACTTCCCTTCATCCAATAGCATCTGGGTATTCCTGGTAATGCCCTCTTTCTGCAGGATTGTATCAAGACACACTGCCAGACTATCTCTGTTCTCATCAACTCTTGCTTCTTTAATAGCCATAATCTGGTTCCTGGTAACCAGATTGCCTCTTTCCCATATCTTCTCTCCGGTGTCAAGGGTCACTACACCATATTTCTCATAAGCAAGCATAACCGCACCGGAAGGTTCTGTATAGATTCCCGCCACGCCATACATATCATACGCATAATATCTCTCCACTGCATCGGTCACTGCCAGAACCAGCTTTCTTCCTCCCTCAAACACCACTTCTTTAGGGCTTCTGACCTGAAGCTTCTTTGCATCGATGGAGTGTCTGGTCTGAATCTGTACATACTTTTCATAAACTTGTGTACCCGCCACTACCAGTTTATTTTTGGCAGTTGCAGGCTCTTCATTAGTCATAATATAATCCTGCGATGTGCTCTCAAAACTGCCATTTTCCATTCTAAGCATTCTATCTAACGTAATCTGCCCATCGGTAACCGTACAATCTATCACATACATATTGTCCTGACTGGTCTCTTTCAGAAGCTCCCCTTCCGAATTACGGATACCTATCTTGTACATAGGGAAAAATGTATTGCCTGCCACATCTTCCGTAATATCTTCAAGCCTTGCCAGCCCATATATAATATCGGTACCCATAAAGCCCAGAAGTCTAATAGCGGTACCTTCCTCTGCCAAAATTTCACTGCCCAGACCACTGTTCAGATTACGCACCTCAAGAACGGTACCATGGTAAATATCCTCACCCTCCTGCCAAACCAATACCTTGTGATCCTCTGAAGTCATCATACTGTTATCCCGGGTTATGGTCACTATCTCCTGATAACTTCTGTCAAATGTATCTATCCGGAACACTGTCTGATCAAGGTATAGATACAATTCATCTTCTCTGCTCAAAAAGAGTAGCTGTTCCATCTCCTTCTTCAGTACCTGATAACTCTTATCTGTTGGAATATACACAAGCTCTTCTATGGTGTTCAGGGTATTATCATAGTGGTAAACCGCAATTCCCACTTCACCTTCATGACGCCCCCGATTCATGTAACCATATACCGAAAAATGCACATTACCACCTTCATCCACATCCAATACCTTCATGGCATGCTGATCGTAGAGCGTTCTGGCATCCCCATTCTTCTCGTCATAAAAGCTAAACAAGATGGTCATCTTCCCGGTAGTAACATTGTAACTGCAAAGTCTCCCGGCTACCTGGAAGAGAATCATATTGCCGTCCACACTTTCCACCAGGGGCAGATTCTCATCCACAATACCAAGAAGAATCTTATCGTTACTATAAATGTCACCTTTCACATCAGGAATTTGAGTCATGGTTCTTTCAAAATCTAACAGGTACGGCCGCTCGGCATTGGTCAGGAAACGAATGCGATAAGCTTCCTCCACCTGATAATAAGTCTTGGTCTTTTCCTCTTCTGTAGACACATAGTAATGTAGCACAAAACTGGCCGTCTGTGTTCCCAGCTCCGTCATCTGAATCACCGGCTCTGTCTCTTCTGTAACGTTCAGATCCCCCCATGTGATCTGGTGAAAACTGCTGTGAATATTCACCTTATGAAATGTGGTATTATCTCCGGTAGCATTGGATTCCAGATATTTGGTAATACCTTGTTCTTTGGCAGCTTCTCTGTCATAAAGTATGTCATGGAAATACTTCACAAAGGAAAGCTTCTCCTGTGCATAAGTTTTCTCACTCCAGATGATTCTGGTATAATACCGGATGGTGCCTTCCTCCTCTGTATCCAGTAGAATGACAAGCATATATTCTGTATCCTTTTGAATCAGATCCTTCAGTGCCACAGTACACTTCATGTTGCCTTCTCTATCAGCTATAGAAATATCCTTAACCGATGAGTTCTCTACAAGACGATCGCCGCTTAAACTTCGTACTTCAATCATAATTCCCTGAATCGTAAGCCCATAAGGAGATACCTGAAAGGATACTTCTCTTTTTTCGCCCAGCTCCGTCACAGTCTCTCTCTGATATGCAGTATCCATGATGCCTCGGTATCCATGAAGTTGATTATAGGCAATATCTGCCGTTTCCATGGTCACAACAGGCAGTGTGGCCGGTGCCATCTCCATAGTCAGATTCTCATTGCCCTGATTCATAACTTTACTGATAACCACCAGTGAGATCATAAAAACCAGAACAAATACCGAAAACTTAATGATTGTCTTCTTCATCTATCTCCTCCAAAAGCCTTAAAAGGGTAGGCGCAATATCCAGATACTCCATAAGCCCATTTATATCTGTTTTTGTTTGATCCCCATTCTTCCTGGGACGCATTCCCTTCCTCTTCACCGCTCGGATCAGCAAATTCTTGGGCGTATGCTCCATATCGATAAACTCCAGGATCTGCGTGTCGTAGCCTTGTCCTGCAAGAAGCTCAGCTCTCACCGCATCTGTGATCAGCGCAGACATTCGCTCCTTGATCAACCCATACTGAAGGATAGGCTTTAGCGCATCACAATGAATCTGCCTGTTTACCTCATGCTGACAGCAGGGCACGGCCATAATGACCTTGGCACCCCATTTTATGGCTTTCTCCAAAGCATAATCCGTGGCAGTATCGCAAGCGTGCAAGGTCACCACCATATCTACCTGATCGGTTCCTGCATAAGTACTGATATCGCCTTTTTCAAAGTGCAGTTTATCATAACCACATTTTGCAGCAAGCTCATTGCAATGCTCAATGACATCTGCCTTCAAATCAAGTCCTGTCACCTGAATGTCCCTGCCATTTAGCACATGAAGATAATAATACATGGCAAAAGTCAGATAGGATTTACCACAGCCGAAGTCAATGATGCGGATGGTCCTGTCATCAGGCAATTCCGTAAGCACATCTTCAACAAACTCCAGATATCTGTTGATCTGACGAAACTTATCATACTTGGCCTTGGTCACCTTACCATCCGGCGACTGCACACCCAACCCTACCAGGAAATCTACCGGTTTCCCTTCCTGCAGTATATATTGCTTTGTCTTATTATGGGCAAGCGTTGCAGCCTTTGCATCCGATCCACTTCCGATAAGTTTTCTTCTCTTTATGGTCATCTTCCCCTTCTTACTCACAAGTACGGTTGCCTCCTGATTCAGGGAAATCAGCTGGGCCTGACCAAAACAAGGCAGTTCCTGTCCTGTGGAACGTGCTGCCGCAAGCATCCCACAGATTCGGTCTGCCACTTCCTCTACATTATAATTATGATGAAACACCTGTGTCCCCCGGTACAATGTCTCCTGAAATACCATCCTATCCTTTAAAAGCACCGGGCGTACCTTCACCTTCGATGCTGCTTCCTTATCCTTGGAATCACTGAGCACGATCTGCACAAGTCTCTCATTCAACATATTCGTAAGCAATTCTTTCAAATCATCCATAAGTCTATCTCTCCATTAGATATTCATTATATTCTGTTTTATTCATTTTTACAACCCCTGGCTACACATTTTCCCAAGGCGCTTTCAAAAAAAATATCCGGTCATAGTATCTCATTCATACCACAACCGGATATATATCAAAAATCTAAAATGCTTCCTCTTCGTCCGCCTTGTCTTCTCTTGTAGACTTCGTTGTACAGAAGCACCTGTATCAGATCCTGCAGCCACTCCCATTTCTCAGGTGGCGTGGGATTCTCTACACCGGCTTCTTGTTCCTCACGTTTCAAAACATTGACAATATTTCTTGCAAGTCGTTCAAGAGTGAAACGATCCGGATATTCATCATAAATCATGCTG
>JAZRJO010000029.1:0-2973 GCA_045645825.1 Acetatifactor sp.
AATGGTCTTACTTCATTTTGCTTTGTCATAAAATGTTCCTACCTTTCTTCTAAAACCAAACAATTATTGTCTGTTATTATTTTAACAAACAAAAAAAGAAAGGCGTGAGTATTTTTTTTGCTTTTTTATGTAATATATTTATTAACGCTTGATTTTTCCTAAAAATTATACGATAATAAATAAAATTAGTTTTCTTGCTTAAAGAAGGTATCCCATGTTTTACGATGCAGAGTTATCCTTTTTAACCTCTATAATGAAAAATTATCACATACAGACACACCTCCTGACCAAGGAAACTGCCTCAAAGTGCAATTTGGATCTGGGACTTCGCAAGCTTCTTGGCCAGGATGTGGGCCTGCCTTTACAGCAATTTATCAAGGAACACATACAGCCCAAGACCTTCTACCGGTTAACAGATTCTTTTTATTGCAAATATATAATGTTCCTTCTTCCCCATACGGAACCTGCCACTACAATGGTGATCGGCCCATATATCAGCTTAGAGATAACCAGACAGATGATATATCAGTTTATTGATAAATACCACATTCCGCCCATTTTACTTCCGCAAGTTGAGAAGTATTACAGCAGCCTTCCCATGTTTATCGATGACAGCCTGATCCACTCCCTACTCAACACTTTTGGCGAGAAAATATGGGGAGGCCTGGATCACTTTACCATTCATTCCATCAACCATGTTTTTGAAATATCGGAACCCATTTCTGAAGCAATGCTTGCCCAAAATATTGACGAGCCTTTTCTCAGCATTCAAGTTCTGGAAAATCGCTATGCCACTGAAAACAAACTGATGCAAGCCGTATCTCAGGGTCAGCCAAACAAAGCAGACTCTATCCTAAGTTCCCTGTCTCTTTCTGCACTGGAGGAACGGACACCGGACCTGCTGCGTAATCTGAAGAATTATAGTATCATTTTGAACACGCTCCTTCGAAAAGCAGCTGAAACAGGCTCTGTACATCCCCTCCATATTGATAAGCTTTCCGCTGACTTTGCCCGCAAAATTGAACTGCTCAACTCCAAAGATTCCGCTTTCAAGCTTCAGCGGGATATGATTCATAAATACTGCCTTTTGGTAAAAAATCACTCCATGAAAAGCTACTCTCTGCTGGTACAGAAAGTAATCACACAGATCGATCTGGATCTGACTGCCGATCTCAGCTTAAAGACACAGGCCAAGCTTCAGAATGTCAATGCCAGCTATCTGTCCAGCCTGTTTAAAAAGGAAACCGGAATGACCCTGACAGAATACGTCAACAAGAAGCGAATCGACCAGGCTATCTTCCTGCTCAATTCCACATCCATGCAGATTCAGACCATTGCCCAATACTGTGGAATACCTGATGTGAATTACTTTACCAAGACCTTTAAGAAATATATCGGAAAAACTCCCAGAGAATATAGAGACAACTTTCTGTTTTACGAACCGTGATCTTATCTGCAAATCAAAGAGCTGCCATACCCGATATCCATCTTCGGTATGACAGCTCCTTTTATCAAAATCACTTTCTAAATTTAGTCAGCTACTACAGCACCCGTATACAACTGATAATACTTACCCTTCTGCTCGATCAGAGCATCATGGGTACCTCTTTCAATAATGCGTCCCTGCTCCAGTACCATGATACAGTCGCTGTTGCGCACCGTAGACAGCCTGTGTGCAATGACAAAAGTAGTACGTCCCTTCATCAGCTTATCCATACCGTCCTGCACAATACGCTCTGTACGGGTATCAATGGAGGAAGTGGCCTCATCCAAAATCAGCACAGGCGGATCAGCCACCGCAGCTCTGGCAATGGCAAGGAGCTGGCGCTGTCCCTGGCTTAAGTTACTGCCATCTCCTGTCAACACTGTCTGATACCCCTGTGGCAGACGATTGATGAAGCTATCCGCATTGGCAAGCTTTGCCGCTGCATACACCTCTTCATCTGTAGCATCCAGGTTTCCATACCGGATATTCTCCATAACCGTACCGGTAAACAGGTGAGTATCCTGCAGTACGATGCCAAGAGACCGCCTCAGATCAGCTTTTTTAATCTTATTAATATTAATCCCGTCATAACGGATCTTACCATCCTGAATGTCATAGAAGCGGTTGATCAGATTCGTAATGGTGGTCTTACCTGCACCGGTAGAACCTACAAACGCAATCTTCTGCCCCGGCGTAGCATATAGCTTCACATCATGCAGCACCGTCTTCTCCGGCACATATCCAAAGTCTACACCGTCAAACACCACATCCCCGGTAAGCTCCTGATAAGTCACAGTGCCATCTGCCTTGTGAGGATGCTTCCAGGCCCAAGTACCGGTTCTATAAGGTACCTCCACCAGTTCTCCATTTTGCTTCTTGGCTCTCACCAGTGTTACATAACCTTCATCCACCTCCGGTTTCTCGTCCAGAAGCTTAAAGACTCTCTCCGCACCTGCCAGTGCCATGATGATACTGTTAAACTGCATAGACACCTGATTGATAGGCATATTAAAGCTCTTATTAAAAGTCAGGAAGCTGGCCAGCTTACCTACCGTCAGCCCTGTCCAGCCATTTAAGGCCAGCACACCACCGATAATGGCGCACAGCACATAACTCATATTTCCCAGCTGTGCATTAATCGGACCCATTACATTGGCATACCTGTTGGCTCTGTTGGCATTCTCAAACAGCTCATCGTTGCGCTTCTTAAACTCCGCAATGGCCGCATCTTCATGACAGAATACTTTTACTACCTTCTGTCCGTTCATCATCTCTTCAATATAACCGTTCACATTACCCAGCGCTCTCTGCTGCCCCACAAAGTTACTGCCGGAAAGCCCTGCCACCTTCCCTGTGGTAAAGAGCATCAGCGCCACCATCAGAAGCGTCACTCCCGTCAAAGGCAGGCTCAAACTGATCATACTGGCCAGTACACTGACAATGGTGATCACACTGTTGATCAACTGTGGAATGGACTGGCTGATCAT
>JAZRJO010000030.1:0-3028 GCA_045645825.1 Acetatifactor sp.
TCTTTGCCGGTGAGCTGTCTTACCTTATCCTGTACAGCAGGGATACGTGTGGAACCACCTACCAACAGTACCTGCCCCAGATCAGCGTTGGTCAGACCTGCATCTCTCATAGCGTTCTGGACAGGGATAGCGGTTCTCTCTACCAGATCTCTGGTCAGATCATCAAATTTTGCACGGCTTAAGTTCATATCAAAGTGCTTAGGACCTTATGCAGTAGCAGTGATGAAAGGAAGGTTGATGGTGGTGGTCATAGCACTGGCAAGCTATTTCTTAGCCTTCTCAGCTGCTTCTTTTAATCTCTGCATAGCCATCTTGTCACCGGAAAGGTCAACGCCTTCTGCCTTCTTGAACTCTGCGATCATCCAGTCGATCACCTTATTATCAAAGTCATCACCACCCAGACGGGTATCACCGTTGGTAGCCAATACTTCGATGACGCCGTCACCGATCTCGATGATGGATACGTCGAAGGTACCGCCGCCCAGGTCGTATACCATGATCTTCTGCTCTTTCTCATTGTCAAGACCATAAGCCAGTGCAGCTGCGGTAGGCTCGTTGATGATACGCTTTACTTCCAGACCTGCGATCTTACCAGCATCCTTGGTAGCCTGACGCTGAGAGTCGTTGAAGTATGCGGGAACTGTGATCACTGCCTCGGTTACTTTCTCACCCAGATAGCTCTCTGCATCTGCTTTTAACTTCTGCAGGATCATAGCGGAAATCTGCTGAGGGGAATATTTCTTGCCATCGATGGTACGGCCATTGTCAGTACCCATATCTCTCTTGATGGAAGCGATGGTCTTCTCGGAGTTGGTAACTGCCTGACGCTTTGCAGGCTCACCTACCAGTCTCTCTCCTGTCTTTGTGAAAGCTACTACGGAAGGAGTGGTTCTTGCTCCTTCTGCGTTAGCGATAACGGTGGGCTTACCACCTTCCATAACAGCTACACAGCTGTTTGTTGTACCCAAGTCAATACCGATAATTTTGCTCATTTCTAATTCCTCCTGATATAAAATGTTGTGATATACTTTGCCAAATCTATAATAAGCTTTATTCGCTTACAACTGCTACCATGCTGTATCTTACTACATTGTCACGGTAGGTATAACCTTTCTGTAACTCCTGCGCCACGATGCCGGCTTCGTATTCTTCACTCTGCACCTGCATCACTGCGTTATGGAAATTGGGATCAAACTCCTGACCCACTGCCTCAATGGGCTTTACACCGATCTTGTCAAGTTCTGTCATCATCTGTTTGTAAACCTGACTCATACCCTTTACAAAAGCATCTTCTGCATCTGCAGGATTCACGGTGGCAAATCCTCTTTCAAAATTGTCGATGACCGGTAAGATCTTCTCGATCACACTCTTGGCACCGGTTTCAAACATGGCCTGCTTTTCTTTCTCGGTTCTTCTTCTGAAATTCTCAAACTCGGCAAGCTGACGTTTGTTCTTATCTTCCAGTTCAGCAATCTTTTGCCTGCATTCATCTGCTTTCTTGTCCTGCTTTGCCTGCTTCTTGGCAGCTCTTTTCTCCGCCCAGCTCTTGGAACCTTCCTCTTCTTCCAAGTCACCCTCTGTGACTTCCTCTTCTGCAGATTCATCTGCCTCGGAAGCACTTTCCGGTGTCTCTGCCGCTTCCTGTTCTTCTGTCTGAGAATCTTCGGTTTCCTTCACAGCGTCCTGAAGCTCCTCTTCCATTATCTGCTTTTCGTTGTCCGCCATAATCTCTTCCTTTCTTCCTGCTATTTTCCTTTATACAATTCATCCAACTGGTTCTGCATGGCCTTAAGGGTACCGATCACCTTGTCGTAATCCATCCGTTTAGGGCCTATGATACCAATTGTACCTCGCATTCCTTCTTCCAATTCATACGTGGCTGTCACTACACTGCAGTCCTTCATACTACTCACCGGCGTCTCATTTCCGATGTAAACCTGAATGCCGGTACTGCTCTCATCCGCAAGCCGCTCCTGCACCAATTCACTGAGCATCTGCTTTTCCTCAAATGTACTAATCAGCTCACTGGCTTTTTGCTGATCTGCCAACTCGGGGTAGCGGAATATATTATTGGTTCCGCTGGTATAGATCCTAAGATCCTCATCCGCTTTGATCGCTTCTGCCACCGCATCAATGACTTCGCTTACGATATCGCTGTGGATACCGGCCTGCCGCTTCATGGCCGCGATCATTCCCAGATTGATCTCCTGTATAGAAAGACCGTTTAAGTGGGTGTTTAGCAAAATGTTCAGCTTCAACAATGTCTCGTCAGACAATTCCTGCGTAATTGGCAGAATATTATTCTTTATCACATTGCCTTCCACCACGATGACCGCAAGAATCTGTTGGGAATCCACTCTGGAAAGCTGAATGAACTTTACCTTGTTGTGATGAGTCTGTGGAGCTGAGATCATGGTGGCATAGTTGGTATTCTGCGCCAGCATCTTAGCCACCTGCTTTAACAGCACTTCCATTTTATCCTGCCGCTCCAGAAGCATCTCCTTCATCTCCACCACTTCTCTCTCCTTCTCTTCCATCATGGTGTCTACGTAGAAACGGTAGCCCTTGTCGGAAGGGATCCTTCCGGCAGAGGTGTGGGGCTGAACGATATATCCCAGTTCTTCCAAATCTGCCATCTCATTGCGGATGGTAGCGGAGCTTAAGTTCAGATCAGTATATTTGGATATGGTCCTGCTGCCTACCGGTTCGCCTGTCTCTAGGTAGTTCCGGATAATGGCCTGCAATATTTTCGTCTTTCGTTCATCCAACTGCATCCTACGTCACTCCTTTTTTCGGGTTATTAGCACTCAACCTATTCGAGTGCTAACACCTTCTGTAGTTAAGATATCACTTAGAATATATATTGTCAACATTTTTTCTTAAAATTAATTATTAAAACATTATAAAATTAAAAATAACGCACCTCGTCACATAGGGACGGTAATCAAGTCTATAACCTTACCCTTGTTCATCTGCAACACCTTTCTCATGTACCCGGTGGAAATAATAGCACGCCCGTTTCCAGATA
>JAZRJO010000031.1:0-5825 GCA_045645825.1 Acetatifactor sp.
GTACCGCTTATTATTGATAACACTTTCCCCACACCCGTAAATTGCCGTCCCTTTGAGTGGGGAGCTGATATTGTAACTCATTCCACTACCAAGTACATGGACGGACATGCCATGTGTGTAGGTGGTGCTATTGTAGACTCCGGTAATTTTGACTGGGATCAGTATGCAGAGAAATTCCCTGGACTGACTACACCGGATGATTCTTATCATGGTGTTACATATACCAAGAAATTCGGTAAGGGTGCTTATATCACCAAGGCTACCGTACAGCTGATGAGAGATTTGGGATCCATTCAGTCTCCTCAGAATGCTTTTCTTTTGAATGTGGGCTTAGAGACCCTTCCTCTTCGTATGGAGAGACATTGTTACAATGCACAGAAGGTGGCAGAGTATCTGGAAGGACATGAGAAGGTGGATTGGGTGAATTACCCGGGATTAAAGAGCAATAAGTATTATGAGCTTGCGCAGAAATATATGCCAAACGGTACCTGCGGTGTCATTTCCTTCGGCTTAAAGGGCGGAAGAGCAGCTGCAGAAGTGATGATGGATAAGCTTTCCCTGGCTGCCATCGTGACCCATGTGGCAGATGCCAGAACCTGTGTATTGCATCCGGCAAGCCATACCCACAGGCAGATGACAGATGAGCAGTTGGTGGAGGCAGGTGTGGCGCCTGAACTGATCCGTTTCAGCGTTGGTATCGAGCATGTGGATGATATTATCGCAGATCTGGAACAGGCACTTCAAAGTATCTAGGTTCAAGGGAAACTATAAATGAATGTACTTGGGAGGAAATACATGGATAAACTTGCAATCGTAGTTCCCTGTTATAATGAAGAAGAGGTCCTTAAGATAGCATCTAAGGCGCTGAGAGAGGTATTGTATGATCTGATCGGGAAAGGTAAAATCGCTGAAGACAGTTTTATCCTGTTCGTTAATGATGGCAGCAAAGACCGTACCTGGGAGTTGATCGAAGAGGAGCATCAGGCATATCCGGTGCAGGTAAGAGGTGTGAAGCTGGCAGGTAATGTGGGTCATCAGTTCGCATTGACTGCAGGCCTGATCACTGCTAAGGACATGTGTGATGTGACGGTGTCCATTGATGCAGACTTACAGGATGATGTGGCTGTGATCGAAGAGATGATCGATAAGTACCATGCAGGAAATGACATTGTCTATGGTGTCCGTAAGGAACGTAAGACAGATACCTTCTTTAAGAGAACCACAGCACAGGGCTTTTATAAGCTGATGGCTGCCATGGGTGTGAAGACGGTATATAATCATGCAGATTTTCGACTGATGTCAAAGCGTGCAGTGGAACATTTTTCGCAGTTTAAAGAATCTAATCTGTTTTTGCGCGGAATGATGCCACTGATCGGATATCAGACAGATAGTGTGTATTATGACCGTAAAGAGAGAGTGGCAGGAGAATCCAAGTATCCGTTAAAGAAAATGCTGGCATTGGCATTTAATGGTATTTCCTCTTTTAGTGTCAAGCCTATCAGCCTGATACTGGGTCTGGGCCTGTTTATCATCTTATGTTCCGTTTTGGCTGCTGTTTATGCTTTGATCTCCTATTTTACGGGACATGTGGTACAGGGATGGACTTCTCTGATCTTGTCTATCTGGTTTCTGGGTGGCTTGCAATTGCTTGCTATCGGATTGGTGGGACAATATATCGGTAAGATTTACATGGAAGTAAAACAGAGACCTCGTTATAATATTGAAAAGATACTGTAGACTATGGTGTGGAAGAAAAATTTTGCAAGTGTAATTTTGTGGGCGGTCTATTTTCTGGGAATCAGTACAGCCCTGATGTATCATATATATGGAGCAGTGGTTGAAGGTGGTCTTCAGAAATCAGGTGAGACTGTTCTTTGGGCGGTTGCTGGCTTGGCGGGTATTATTTTGTTGTTTGTCCTGTGCAGGCTGGCTGCAAAGCGGCTTCCTGTCAGCTTTGGTCAAGGGGGCAGTGAGGCGGACGGTTTGATAGAGGGTGTACTGTTTATCGCACTGGTCACTGCCGGTATTTTGCTGCGAATTGTAAATTTTGAACATGCAGGAGAAGATGCCGCTTATTATGAGATTGCTAAGGTGACCGAAAAAGGTGGTATTTTGGAAGTTGCTCATGGTGCCACTTATATTTACGTGTGTTTGCTACGTGTTTTGTTTCTGATCGTAGGGAATAAGTGGATAGCCGGTATTGTTTTGCAACTGGTGCTACAGTTTGTTGCGGCCATTCTTTTTTATATAGCTGTGAGAAAAGTTGCCGGGACTGTTGCAAGCCTGATATTTCTAGGGATGACGATGCTTCTGCCGGGCCAGGTCATGAGTGGGCTGACCTATTCGCCCCAAATGTGCTATCTATGCATTTATGCAATTACTTTTCTTTGTGTAAATGCCTTTTTGGAGGGACAGGCTCGCGGACAGAGTAATCGTAGGAGTCGTATCCTGTTACTTTTTTTTGCCGGTGCTTTGATCGGCCTTGCTTGTTATTTGGATGTGTTGGGACTGACACTTGTGCTTCCGGTGTTATTTGCGTTACATGTGAAAAAAGAGCATAGTATCCGGCGGGAAGCGGTATGGAGTGTTCTTGTGGTACTTGTCTTGGCGGTCCTTTTTTTCGGGGGATTCATCTGCATGGATGCATTTCTTAGTGAAAAGGATATACTTAGTATATTAAATACCTGGGGTGAAATATTTTGTGCAAAAACCCGGGATTTATGGTTTTGGTATGGTGAAGATACTCTGACTGGGATCCTTTTGCTCAGTCTTATGGTATTTGGAGCCTTCGGATTTTGGATATGTGAGAAGTATCACAGTTTTTCGCTGTGGATCGTAATGTTACTTTTGCTGTGCGTAATGGGTTATTTTCATCTTCCTGTGGAGTATATGGATGTTGAATTGTACCTATTGATTGTAGGAAGCATTCTGTCCGGTATTGGCATCAGAGAGTGTATGCGCGATGGCAAATGTAGGGAGGTTGCATCTGATAATCAGTCTGTAAATGAGAATGTGGATGAGGATTGTCTGGAGGCTGAATGTATGGAGAAATTACAAGGAGAGAATACCGAGGAAATAAAGATGCAAGAAGCGCCCAAACAGGTGAAATACATAGAAAATCCGTTGCCATTGCCTAAAAAGCATGTGAAGAAAACACTTGAGTACAGTGTGGAACCTCCGGAAGAACGGATGCACTTCGACATTGAAATTTCGGAAGAAGATGATTTTGATCTATAAAAAGCCATATTACGGTTATACTAAGAAGGCCTGCTGTGCAGGTCTTTTTTGTGATAATAGAACCAAAAGCCTCGGGGCTATAAAGAAAGTGGGAGAAATAATATGGCAGAAATTAGTAAAGAACAAGAAAAAATAGATGCAGAAAAGCATGCAGATGAGAGGATTGAGAAAAATGGTCAATTAACACTTGATAAAAATGATAAAAAGCATAATATTCATCTGTTGACCATCATTGGAGAGATAGAAGGACATGACAATCTGTCAAACAACTCTAAGACTACAAAATATGAGCATATACTGCCGCAACTGGCTGCCATTGAGGATAGTTGTGAGATTCAGGGGGTTCTTGTATTGTTAAATACCATGGGCGGTGATGTGGAAGCCGGGCTTGCCATTGCGGAGATGCTTGGTTCTTTAAGCAAACCCACAGTTTCACTGGTCCTTGGCGGCAGTCATTCTATCGGCGTTCCCATAGCAGTCAGTACAGATTATTCTTTTATTGTTCCCACGGGAACTATGGTCATTCATCCGGTCCGCATGAATGGAATGGTGATAGGTGTTCCCCAGACGTTTGACTATTTCAAACAGATTCAGGATCGTATCACAGGCTTTGTCTGTGATCACTGCAAAATCACGCAAGAGAGATTGGAAGCACTTATGATGGAGACCGGTGTGCTTACCAAAGATGTGGGAACCATCCTTGTTGGTGAAGAAACGGTACGTCATGGGATCATTGATGAAGTGGGTGGTATTGATAAGGCTGTCAAAAAATTGCATGAGCTGATCATTCGTTAAAAAATGTTGATGACAATCAGCCCGAAAAATGGTATACTATAAAGAGGTATATTTTGAATAGTAGCAGACAAGGGGTGGGATGATATGGCATCAACATCAGGTAAGAATGCAAATAAAAAGACATCAACTTCAGGAAAGAAAACGCAAACTTCCGGTAAAGGTACTGTAAAGAGCAGTAATACACGTGGTAATTCTTCGAAAAACCCCCATACGATAGCCAGAAACAAAGATGCGCATCAGGCGGCCAGAGACAGTGAACTGTTTCAGGAGATTGGTTTGATCATATTGTTTGTGGTGATGATTATATTGTTTTTATGTAATTTTGGTGTAATCGGGCCAGTTGGAGATGTTGTCAGCAGTGTTATGTTTGGAGTCTTCGGTTTAACTTCTTATATTGTACCGATTGTATTGTTCGTTGCAGTGGCATTTTGGTCTGCAAATGAGGGTAGTCCCACTGCAGTCAGAAAAATGTTGGCAGGAACCGTGTTGTTTCTGATGATCGGTGTGATCTGCGATTTGATCGCAGGCAGTGCTGCAAAGTTGGAATATTATGATGTTAAAGTTTTGTATGAGGCAAGTGTGACTGAAAGAGACGGTGGAGGATGTCTTGCAGGAAGCTTAAGTTATCTTTTACAGCTTTATCTGGAGACCATAGGAACTGTTTTGGTGGTACTTTTATGTTCCATCATCAGTATCATTCTTTTGACAGAGAGATCCCTTCTTCAAGGCGTGAGAGAAGGCAGTTCCCGTATCAGGGAAGATGCCGCATATCGCAGGGAGGCTGCAAGAGCCAGGCGGGAAGAAGCACAAGAGCGTAACAGACTACGGCGTGAAGAGCTTAAAGAACGGGACAGGCTGAGACATGAAGAGCCGGAAGAGCACGACAGACTCAAATCGGCCGGACAGGATAAACTTAGAGCTGCTGAAAAGCAAAGGCGCGTGGAAGAAAGGCGACAGAAGGAAGAAGTACGTGAGGATGAGAAAATTCTCAGAATGAATAAAAAAGTTACCGGAGTAATGTTTGATACTGCTTTAGAAAAGCCTTCCACACAGCGTAGAGATGATATTCATGAAATAACCCTGGAAGATCTGCAAGATGTCAAGACAGAGTTTTCGATACAGGAACATAAAGAGCAACAGGAACAAAAGCAGCCTTCCTTTGACTTTGAGAAGATACGTATACGTTCTGTCCATCAGATGACGATGGAAGAAGTACCTGAGCCTCAGGTGCCGGTCAGAGAAGTACGCGATGAGTTTCCCGGGGAAAGTACTGTTCACAGACAAGAGCCTGTGAAGCAGTTTACGAAACAGGAAGTAGATGCCATACAAGTACATAGTGAGGCAACTGCAAAGGCTAAGCCCACAGCAAGATTGCCCGAGGATCACGACAGTAATATTAGCCCTCAGGAGGCTGAGATCCGCAAGGAAATGCAGAATAAAGTGCCCAAGAAATATATGTTCCCACCTCTTTCCAGATTGCAGAGAGGCAATCCTGTTACGGCAGATTCCACAAGGGAGTTGAAAGAGACAGCACTGAGACTGCAACAGACCTTAAGCACCTTTGGTGTAAACGTAACCATCACAGATATCAGTCAGGGACCAAGTGTGACCAGATATGAGCTGCAGCCGGAGCAGGGTGTAAAAGTTAGTAAAATTGTGAACTTGGCAGATGATATCAAGCTAAATCTGGCTGCTACGGATATCCGCATCGAGGCACCCATTCCGGGGAAAGCTGCCGTTGGTATCGAAGTACCCAATAAAGAGAATTCACCGGTAGCTCTTCGTGACTTGTT
>JAZRJO010000032.1:0-2235 GCA_045645825.1 Acetatifactor sp.
TTTATCCAAGAGGTAGATGAGTACATGCACTGGTACTGCAAGAGCCGTATTAAATCAACACTCGGAGGGCTTAGCCCTCTAGATTATAGAAGGAGCATAGGTGTGGCCGTCTAAAAAAACGTCCGCACCCCCATTTACAAAGCGGAATTTAATTTTTCAATTCACCTTTATTTCTTTTTCGGTTTGACAAAGAACTTATACTCCAAACATCTTATATTTCTCTGCATCCTGCCTGTGACATTCCACCTTCATATACACACCTTCTTCCCGATAATCCTGGGACAGAACGGTAGCATTGCTACACAGATAAGACACCACATTTCCCTTATCATAAGGTATCAGAAATTCACATTCCACATGATCTGCATACACTTTTTCCAGAATCATTTGCGCCAGCTCTTCCATGCCGATTCCGTTTACCGCACAAGTATAAATCTGCTGTTCCCTGCATCTTGGAAGATTGTCCATCCCCTTCAGGTCGGCTTTATTGTACACATAGATCATGGGAATATCGAAGGCCTCCAGCTCTTTCAATGTCTGGGCAGTGACCTCCATCTGCTGCTTATAATGGTCATCTGAAAAGTCAATAACCTGCACCAACAGATCGGCATATTTTACTTCCTCCAGCGTAGACTGAAACGCCTTGACCAGACCATGGGGCAGCTTGTGAATAAACCCTACGGTATCTGCCAGCAAAAAAGGCTTATTTTCACCGGTATCGATCATACGAATGGATGTCTCTAAGGTAGCAAACAGCATATCCTTCTGAAGCACCTTCTTCTCCGGATTGTCTCCATATAATTCCACCATCTGATTCATCACCGTAGACTTTCCTGCGTTGGTATAACCCACCAGTGCCACCTGCGGAATTCTGGATGCGGTTCTTCGTTTTCTCTGGGTACTACGTTCCCTGGCCACCTCTTCCAGCTCTTTTCGAAGTTCTGAGATACGGTGTTCTATCTTACGTCTGTCCAGTTCCAGCTTCTTCTCACCGGCACCCTTATTACTCATGCTGCCGCTGGCGCCGCCCTGTCTGCCAAGAGATTCCCGCATTCCCACCAATCGGGGCAAAAGGTACTGTAATCTGGCCGTCTCTACCTGCAGCTTTGCCTCTCTGGTCTGTGCCCTTGTGGCAAAAATATCCAGAATCAGATTGGTCCTATCAAGAATGGGAAGCTCCAGTTCATCTCCCAGATTGCGCATCTGTGAAGGAGAAAGAGCATTGTCAAAACATACAATCTCTGCCTCAATGTCTTGCGCAAACTCTTTTACTTCCTTTACTTTACCCGTGCCGATATATAATGCCTTATTAACCGTCTCCATGCGTTGGGTAATGCTACCCACCACCTGCATCTCACAGGCTTCTGCAAGACTTTTCAGTTCTTGCATGGAACGCTCAAAATCCTCTTCTTCTCCGGTATCTACACCTACCAAAAGTACCTTTTGTCTACAAATCTCCTCTTCCCTCATAACCTACTCTGCCTCCTTCACAGCCTCCAGTTCAAACCAGAACATGACACCGTTGGTATAATTCTCCACACCGAACTCACGGTTCATGGATTCCATGATCACCTTCACAATGGACAATCCCACACCGCTGCCGCCGTATTCTCTGGTCCTTGCTTTATCCACTTTATAAAACTTCTCCCACAAATGAGGAAGTGCCTCCCCCGGAATGGGATCACCGGTATTAAACACTGTCACCCTCACCAGACCATCCTGCTGCATAATCCGGACATCAATGACCTTCCTGCCGCTTTCCGACCGCCCCGCCCGGCAATGATTAACCGCATTGGTAAAATAATTCATAAATACTTCTTCTGTTTTAAACTCATCCCCCCACACGTAGATCGGTTCATACTCCTGCATCCTGACTTCTATCTCATTCTGCATGGTCATGATCCGGGCAGATTGTATATAATTGCGGATCAATGTCACAATATCGAAACGCTCCATAGCGACCTCATCATTTCCAAATTCCAGTTGGTTCAGCGTCATAAGTTCTTTCACCATGCGGTTCATCTTATCGGCCTCATCCATAATGACCTCACAGTAAAACTGCATGCTCTCGGGATCATCCATGATCCCCTCCTGCAGTCCTTCCGCATATCCCTGGATCAGCGCGATGGGCGTCTTTAACTCATGAGAGACATTGGCAAGAAATTCCTTGCGCATCTCATCAATTTTTTCCTTTTTCTCAATGTCTCTTTGCAATTCATTGTTAGCAGTCTTAAG
>JAZRJO010000033.1:0-2518 GCA_045645825.1 Acetatifactor sp.
CCTTCCCCATCCCCAAGCATCCCTTAGCATGAATCCCCCAAGCTACAAGTTTCAGCTTATAAGGAGGCTCCCCCTATGCAAGAATCCATATTTTTTCATATAGATGTAAATTCCGCTTTTTTAAGCTGGACTGCTTTGGAACGTTTGGAAAATGGTGAAGAAGTGGATCTTCGTCTAATCCCTTCCATTATTGGTGGCGACAAGACCAAAAGACATGGTGTCGTGTTGGCCAAATCGATCCCGGCCAAGGCTTACGGCATTGTAACCGGGGAGCCTGTGGTCAATGCATTTCGTAAGTGCCCGAATCTGACTATGGCTGCACCTGATCACAGGATGTACGAACAGCGGAGCAAGGCATTGATGAACTATTTATATGATATTTGTCCGGAATTGGAACAGGTTAGCGTTGATGAATGCTATATGGACTTCACACCCATTCGGCATCGTTATGCTTCGCCGGAGCAGGCAGCTGCACAGATTAAGGATTCCGTTTATGAAAGGTTTGGATTTACAGTGAATATCGGGATTTCTGATCGTAAAGTCCTGGCAAAGATGGCATCCGATTTTAAGAAACCGAATCTGGTTCACACTTTGTATGCTTCGGAGATTCGAAAAAAGCTGTGGCCGCTTCCTTTGACTTCGCTTTTTATGTGTGGCCGTTCCAGTGTGGAGATACTCAAAAAGCTTGGAATCATTACTATAGGTGATCTGGCTTGTGCAAATCTGACTATTGTGGAAGCACATCTGAAAAGTCATGGAATCACTCTCTGGGAGTATGCTAACGGCATTGATCACTCCCGGGTAGAAGCGCAACAGGTAAGAGCCAAAGGAGTGGGAAATTCCACCACCCTTTCCTCCGATGTGATCAGACGGGAAGATGCCCATCAGGTACTCTTGTCTTTGGCAGAATCTGTGAGTGCAAGATTGCGCTCTTCCCATGAGCTTGCGGGCAATGTGTGTACAGAGATCAAATATGCCACTTTCCGCTGCGTATCACACCAGACTGTGTTACATACCCCCACTGCATCCACTGATGGGATTTACAAAACAGCCTGTGGTCTTTTCGATGAACTCTGGGATGGTTCTCCCATTCGCCTGTTGGGCATCCGCACATCAAAGCTCGTGCAGGACAGCGAACCGATCCAGCTATCTCTGTTTGACCTACAGAACGCCAAACCCATATCTGAAAAACAAAAGAAGCTGGATGCTGCATTGGATGCCATCCGCAAAAGGTACGGATCTGATGCCATAAAAAGAGGAAGCCTTATAGACTCCCCCAAAAAACAGTAACTTCTTAAGATACTAAGCCTTTCCTTTTTTACGCACACTGTAACCGAAGGTTCCCAGTGCCTCCTTGCAAAGATAATAGGTACCGTGAGAATATACCACCGGTTCGGCCCACTCTAAATGGAACTTGTGGTTCTCATCCATATACTTCTCATCAGCATGAACTGCCACCACATCAGCTAAAAACATATCATGGCTGCCCAGAGCCTTCACTTCCCTGACACGGCACTCGATGTTCACCGGACTCTCTGCGATCAGCGGTGCTTTCACCAGATCTCCCCGAACCGGTGTCAAATTAAGTTTTGCAAATTTATCCACTTCTCTTCCACTTTTCACCCCACAGTAATCTGTGGCAAATACCAGATCCTTGGTGGTCAGATTCAACACAAATTCTCCCGTATCCTTTAAAATCGGATAAGAGTAACGTTCCGGCCTGACAGATATAGATACCATGGGCGGATTGGTACAGATGGTTCCAGCCCAAGCTACCGTAATAATATTATTTTTACCCTCCCGGTCTGCCATACTCACCATCACAGCAGGTAAGGGATACAGCATATTACCCGGTTTCCAAAGTTCTTTTCCCATATCGTTTCCTTTTACAAAATACCGAAATATAGTAATACCTGATATGCCACTAAAGCAGCAGTCAAAAGCATAGTAACGATGGATGCCCCCAGAATTCCCTTTAAAATGCCCGGCGTCTTCTTCACAGCAGCAGCTGCTGCAGATTCTGCTTTCATTGCTTCCACTGTTTCCGAAAGAATCCTGATACTCTCAGCCTGCTTCGCCGCTTCATCCACTACTACTGCCTGAACATTGCGATATACTTTCACATTCTCCTTGTGAACATGTTCGTTGGCTCCTGCATACTGCGCTTCCACAATTTTCTGAAGCTTTCCGATGCTTTCCTGAATCGTTGCAAATTCGTTCTGTAATTTATCAAATTCTATCTGTAGGACTGCAAGCTCCTCCTGCTGCTTTTTCTGTATCCTCTGATCAATATCTGCCGATCTGTTTGCCTGAATAATTTCCTCTGCATTTAACTTCTCTGCCAGCTTATCCATAAAAGTGTCCATTTGTGTTCCCTCCCATACGTACCTCTATCTGCACTTACTCTCTTCCTGCGCGTGTGCCAGTGCCACAATCTCATTGTTCAAGGATAACATTCTGGCATCCAGATCTGCCACCATCTTGGAACATTCAATAAGTTCCTCCTTAATATGCTGGG
>JAZRJO010000034.1:0-8213 GCA_045645825.1 Acetatifactor sp.
ACATCACTTCCTTTGTCCATAGGATAGCAGATTTTTGCCTGTTTGCCAAGGAAAGCTATTGACTTTTCTCAAATTAGTGCTATAATTTAATCCGTTCCACATGGAGGCTTAGCTCAGCTGCTTAGAGCGCATGCTTCACACGCATGAGGTCGAGGGTTCGAGTCCCCCAGTCTCCACCATACATGAAAAATCCGAACTACTTCTCGATAGGAAGTGCGTTCGGATTTTTTATTTATATTAAAGACATTACATATTAAGCACTTTTGCCCGGAAGAACTCACGGTTCTTTCGGGCTTTTCTTTTTTTGTTTCTATGATATAATTTTAAAAAACAAACCTTCACAAAAACATACAAGAGAAAGAATGAGTACTATGGCAAACTACTTACAAACAATGGACAAACTTAAAGCTAAATATATTGATGAGAAAAATAGTGAAGGCGAAGCCAACTATCCTTTTTTTCAATATCATTACTATGAAAGAGTGAACTATACAGTAGAAGAAGGAATCCAATTTAAGCAGCTATTGCTGGCAGTAAAGTTAGCCAAGACAACGATACTATTTTTAGATCCCCAAACTAAAATAAAGGTGTATTTATCTGATTTTAACATTGCCTGGATGATTAAAAATTTAAAGGATGAATCGTTAAGAAAGCATATAGTATCCTCACTCCAAAGGGTGATTGATGGGAAAAAGCTGAGTACACTTACATTCACTATTCAAGATAAAAGGTTTAAAATTAAGGGCATTCCTTTTGATGCAAAATTTAATGATATTATTTGCGAAAACCCTGCCGACATAAAGATTAATGGAAATGATTTTATTGCGCTGATTAATTTGATCCTTGAGAAGGAACGAACAGACAAAGACCCTAACAAACTAATTAGTACTGCCAGAATGTACATTGGCTAAAATTATTCTTGAAGAATAAAGGATAATATTATATACTGAAATGGGGGAACCCCAGTACGGCAATTGCCACCTTAGCGTCTAAGGTTAAGCACTCCACAATCCTGAAAAATTTTAAATTTCTGTCGAAATTGTTCAGAAAATTAAATTTATCGGCCATCGCTTCTCGCGATGTCCTTTCAAAATCTAATTTTTTGTTACCAAGTTCCTAAAATTTTTGTGGGGCCCCCATAAGGAGCAATATCATGGAATACATGTTTATCAACAAACCCGAATTTGCTGAGCCAATTCGGGTTATATTTCTATGTGGAATCAAATTCAAAGATAACGAAACTGATAAGCGAATTGTTTTAAAAAATTACCTGGAAAACGATTCCAAGAACAAAGTTCTTATCTTGGAGAAGTATTTTGATTTTGCATTTAAGAATGATAGCAGTACTGGTCTTCTGTCTTATTATGATGCCGAACTATTTAACCTTCATAATATAGAATCGTTTGCTGCACTTGTTGCAACAAATGTCATAGTTATCCATGAATCGCTGTCGACGGCGGGTGAATTGGGTGTCTTCGGAAGTAATGAAGCACTGAGAAATCGTATTATTACACTTGTGCCGGATCAGTTTTCTGTCGAAGAGGAAAAGTTAAGTAGTTTTTTAAGACTCGCTTTTTGGAACAAGAAGGATAGGCTAATAAATAACAATGTGATTCGTTTTTATCCAACAACCAATAGATCAATGGTATCTGAAACGCATTCGTTTTACGAAACATCTTTTGATGATAATCGTCTGCCCCCAAGCATAGCTAGACGGATTAAAAGTCAACTTGTTAAGCATCCTAGCTCAAATGTACTGGCTGTAAATAGGGAGAATGTCAAGAATGAAAAGCATTCGGTTGGGATTTGGCTGAGCTGTGACTCAATCAAGAATTACTTGCTTGCTATCTTATCAGTAAGCGAGATTAGAAAAAAGCTTAGATCTTGCAAAAAAATCTACGAAATTAGGAGTATCCTTTCCAATGTGTTTGTAGAAACTCTTAAGAACACATATTACACCATTAATGGTGAGCGCCCTAAAACAATAGCGGTGCATATTGAAAACCAACCTGGATTAACTTTTGATAACGCTATCAGTTTTATGATGTATTTTTGCCACGCATGTGGAATTATGAAAATAGCGTGCAATGACGATAACACAATATCGGTAAGTTTTTCTAAGGATCTAGGCTCGTTATGGAAAGAATACTCAACGCTGATTAGCCCTATATCTTTTGCTAAATGGGGTGAGTAAATGGAAGATGTATATAAGATTTTTTATATTCCCAAAACAAAGGGATATCGAAAAATAGTGACATATAAATCGCCGGAAAGTGATGTCTATCGTTTTCATACCGATGCCAAGCAATCGTTAGAGCGACATGTTAGACACTCAAAATTTGCCAAAGCATACATTAAACACCGATCTATAATTACAAATGCACAGGCACATTTGTATAACGATATTTTCATATGCCTAGATATTTGCGATTTTTTTCAAAGTATTAACCACAACAAACTTATTTCTGCACTTTATCATGAAATTAACAGAACATCGAGAAAACAATTTACGGTAGAGCAATGTAAAGACTTGGTGACTTCCTGTTCGTTATCAAATAAAGGTGTTGCAATTGGGTTGATACCATCACCAATCCTTGCTAATGTTTATCTCAAGGAATTTGACACTAAGCTATATGCGTGGCTCAAAAAGCAGGGTTATCCCACTGTCATATATACTCGGTATGCGGATGATATAACCATTTCCTTGAAGGAGTCCGGAGAGAATAATGTGGAGATAGTTGACTCAATTATTGCCCGCGTAAGAGAATTACTTGAAGATTTTCATCTTAAATTGAATGATAAAAAAACGCGAATCATTAATTTGAGAGTATCAAACCATGTAAGAATCACAGGAATTAATCTTACTCGGGACAGCAACAATTATAGAAAGCTGACCGTTGGCCGCAAGCGAAAAGACGAACTTTTCTATAGTGCAATGGACGAGTACAAAAAAGAAGGCGAGAAAAAACGCGCACAAAAAATCAAAGGAATGCAATCGTTCATACTGTCAGTTGAGGGCGAAGGATATGAAGACTCTTACTCCTCAAATATGAAAAGTGCAATTAAAGAATTAGGGTTTAATTCTTTAAAAGAGTTGATTGATTCTCTATAAAACAAATAGGGGCTGTTGCAGAATTGCAATAGCCCCTTTAGTTGTGTCAACTATAAGCTCATATCTTTGTGATTGAAAGATATCCACACATTTGAAGTAACGGCGTTTTCTTACTAAAATGAAGGCAGAAAAACTTAAGGAGGAAATGCGTATGCAAACAGTTTTTGAGAAAATGGGTGTTACTTACCGTCAAGAGGGAGATTACCTGCTGCCAAACATTGAAGTGCCCGAAAGTCCGCAGATCGGCATTTGGGGTCAGCGACGATTGCAATACCTTCGTACCAACAAACGGGTGCTGTACACCACCATGCTGATGAGCGGTACTTTGAAAGATCACCTTGAGGAAGTCGATAAATCTGCAGAGGAAAGTTTCGAACAGCTGACCATTCAAATGAAGAAACAGGAAGGAATCACCGAGACACTAAAAGCTAACAACCAGCTGGAATGGGTCCAGCGAATGAACAACATCCGCAATCGTGCTTCCGAAGTTGTGTACAAGGAGTTGATTTACGCATGAGACAGCCGAAACGAATCTTAGTTCTCAACTCGACGGAATACCGGCAGCTACTTCACGGGTTAATCCACTTTCGTAACAAGTTGATCCAGCAAGGCAGATACACCGATGCTGTTGATGAACTACTGATTAAATTACAGAAAGCAAGGAGGTGCCAACATGGATAAGCTCGCAGAGCGACTGAAGGCATATATAAATATCCACCCCATTGATCTCGGTGAGGGTGATTGCGAAACCGTCCTGGATCAATTATACCAAGCCTATGCAGAATCTCACGAAAGCGATCCTACGGAGATCAGAGAAGGTTTTAGGGAACTGGATGAAGTGCTGGGGGCGCTACCATTGGATGACAACAACGCCGTTTTTAACCTCTGCTGTAGTCTGTGCAGTGCATATGAACGCAAGGCTTTTATCGATGGAATAAAATATGGTGCTCTTTTAATGAAAGAATTGAATTGCGCGTATTAGCCAAACACTAAATACAAAAGACTTAGCAAAGCGGTGCAGCCGAGACTGCACCGCTTTTTATGTTATTCGCTTACTGGGAAAAAATGATCTTTTCCAACACAACAGATTGGACACTCAAAGTCATCAGGAAGTGTATCCCAAGTTGTGTCCGGAAGGATATCTCCTTCGGGGCAGCCTTCTTCTTCGTCATATTCCCATCCGCAAAGTTTGCAAATATACTTCATTGATACGCCTCCAATTATCCGTTCAGCACGATGGTCTGCACAGCTTCCACAAGCTCCATAACGGAAGAACGGGAAACCAGAGAAACGGGGGTACCGTCCACAACAGCAAGGCAGAAGCTGCCGTCATAGCGGTACAGGCGGATTTCCACCGTGGGGAAGTTCTCGTTATTCAGATGGAGTGTCAGACCGATTTCCTCTACTTCGCCGGGAAGCTCATCGGTGAAGCTGTCGGCAGTCAGTGCCAGCAATGCGGATTCAATGCTGGAAATATCCAGTGTTTCCGTTTCTTCCTCTGCCTGTGTTTCTTCGGAGACTTCAGTTGTTTCCTCAGTGGAACCTGGTCTCAGAGCATCATCACCGTAATACCATATCCGTTCCTCGTCTTCATTCAGTTCGGAAACCAGAGTATGCTCATTACCCTCCAGAACGATGTCGATCTGAGTAACAGTCTCGAAGTCAGCCCAGAATACCTCGCCATGCCGCAGATCATCATAGGTCGCAGCTTTCAGAATCGCGAAATCCGTATCATCCATAGTATAGACAATCTGGGAGTCTCCAATACGGACGTACTTGGTGACAGAACCTGCGTTGTTACCTTCGGCAATCTGCTTATCTGCTTCTGCCCGTTCTTCGGGATTCTCACTGATATGGAAAACACAAGTATCAGAAAGAGTGGTTTCCTCTCCGTCCTCGTCGGTGTCTGTGTATGTATAGTTCACAGTAACAGACAGCAGAGGCTCGTCTAGACCGTAGGTCTGTAATTCTTCCTCGGTGGCATTGTAGGTCACATAGTCCAGCAGATCCAGCGCAGTAACCGTATTTAGATATTGCCGTACTTTAGCGGTATCCAAAGGTACAGTCTTTCCGTCTCGATCCACAAAATAAATGTCATCCTCCGGATTATAGGTATCGGTACTTTCATCGGTACGAACAACCGTGTAACTTTCTTCACCGGCAAAAGTAATATCCACTACCTTTTCAAAGCCGGGAGTATCATCGTGCAGGATCATGGAGGACAGATTAGCATCCACATAATCCATAGGATCTTCGCTTACCAGGTACACATTGCCGTCACCGATATCCACATAGCGCTGCTCATCCATCTTGCTGAAATCGCCCAGCTTGATGTCGAAGCTAGCATCGGCTGTAGAAAGATGCAGCGTGCATTCCGGCTTATCCAGGCCGTACTGTCCGTAATCCTCCACATTTTCAATGATAAAGGTCACACCGAAAGCTTCAAACTTGGAAAGGATATTGGATACTTTTTCCTCGCTGACAGGAAAATCTTCGTCATCCTCATACTTCCATCCGTCATCGGTTTTGTGAAATGCAAGGCTACCGCCACCTTCGTATTCCCATGAGAGTGAGGTAACAGTGTCTACCGGAACTTCCAGTACGATAGCATCGCTGTTTTTGATTTGCTCCTGTTTTTCCTCGTATTGGGTCAATGCAAAGGTAGCAATGCTGGCTACAACAAGAATTGCAACCAATACAAGGATTCGTTTATACCGTTTCATGCTGCTTTCCTCTCTTTCCCCAAATTATAAAGATACCGATAGCCAAATATGCCAGCGGGAATACACCAATCATAAGAAGCTTCAATGTGGAAGCGGTTTCTTCGCTGATGGTCAGATAATTGTAGTTAAAGGACTTGCTGCGAATGGAGAGGGCTTCCCGTTCGCCCAACAGGCTGGATACCGCATTCATAGCCAGATCCACATTGGCACCGGAAGAATATGCGTTATACATATCATCCAGGAAGTCGGAGGCAGAGAACCACACGATTTTTCCTGCACCGCTTGTTTCAACGGACAACGCAACAGTGAAAGGACCAGCGATATCATCTTCCTCCATCTCGTAAGTTTCCAGCTCGAATCCAGCCACCTTACTGAAAGCAGAATCGGAGGTGGACATCAGCGCGGTAACAGTACCTTTGGAGGTAGTTCCGATTGTCATACCCTGCGACATCGGAACGATGGGATAGTATCGATCTTCGATAAGCGGATCGGTGATCTCAGAACTTTCCATATTGGGCATCAGGGTATATGGATAGCCGGAAATATAATTATCTCGGCTGCCCTCAATGACCATACCCTCTGCCATGGTTACTCCGTAGTCCTCCAGCAGACTGTTCAGATTGGTAAATTCTACATCGTGGACGGGGCCTGCAATGACCAGAAGTTTACCGCCGTTTGCGGTGTAATCTGCCAGCATGATGGCTTCCGCTTCGGAGATATCACTCTGAGGTGCATAGATCATCAACGCATCTGCTTCTTCCGGGATCTCGTCCACGGTCAGCAGGGAGATGGATTTGAGTTCCACATTTTCTTTTTCCAGAGATTCTGCAAAGGTGGTGGGCAGCTCTCCTTCGCCATGGCCTTCCAGCACATAAAGCTGGGGCAGATCTTCCGTCACCACATAGTCGATAGCAGAGGTGATGGCACCCTCGCCGTCGAAGCCGGTTACATTGTATGTGTAGGAGTAATAATCCATCTCCGTTTCATAGATATCCGCATTGCTGATATAGCGGTAGCGGTCACCGGATTCCACGATGATGGAGTTGTTGGGGACTTCTTCATCTGTGTACTGCTGGGTAAAAGTGGGGAACACATCGGGGTTCTTCTTAACCACCTCAATATGCGAGGAAAGGCTTTCGTACTTGCCCAACAGGTTCTCAATGATCTCATCTTCCTCATCAGCCTGTACTACCCAGTAGATGGTTACATCCTGCTGCAGATTATTGACGACCACCTTGGTATTGCTGGTGATGGAGTAGAGCTTAGAAGAGCTGATATCGTACTTAGTCAGCGTAGTGGGCATGGCAGATACGAAAACATTAGCCACAATCAGAATCGCCAGCACCACTGCGGTCATCACCAGAGAATAGGAGCCGCCCTTCATTGCCAACTGATTGCGTTTTACGGTATTCTTTTTCATCAGTTGTACCTCCGCTTCTCAAGAGACTGTACCGACAGGAACAGGAAGAAAATAATGATAGACACAAAATAGACGATGGCAGTCATATCAAACACGCCATTTACAAAGGTTTCGAACCGGTCAAACAGGCTCAGGGTTTTCATGATTTTAGGGACAAGGCCCTCCAGTTTGCTTTCATCGATCCAGAACAGGGCCACCACCGCAGCCATTAGAGTCAGGCCAATCACGTAACCCAGATTATCATTGCGGGTCAGGTGCTTAATCAGCCAGCCCAGGAGTCCTGCAAATACGAACAAAACGATGGCACTGCCAATGGCGGTAGCTGAAACATATTCCGCAAGGCTGACGCTGAAATAGTTGAACAAAATGACTGCGATACCGATGCCGGCAGCAAATCCCTGGTTTTCTGTCAGGGAGGAAATGAACACACCGATCGCAATCAGTGCCGCACCCATAATAAAGTATGCGATCAAGCTGCCGTAGGAGGTCAGTAAGTAAACCTCACCAAACTTAGAAAAGATCAGCGGATAGGTGCTGATGATGGCAAGAGGAATCAGATACAGTACCAGTAGTGCCAAATACTTGCCCACGATAATCTTGGTGGTAGAAATGGGCAGAGCATACAAAAGCTGATCCGTTTTCTGCTTCCGCTCCTCCGCAATGACACGCATAGTCAGAATAGGAACGATGATGGCGAATACCATGCTGGAAAAGCTCAGCACAAATTCAAAATTACTGACGGCAGCCTGCAGATTGTACAGCATGGAGCCAATTCCCACGATCAGCAACAAAAATGCGCCAAATACATAGGCGGTCAGGCTATGGAAATAGAGCCGCAGTTCGTGTTTCAAAATTGGGATCATTCTTGTCCTACCTCACTTTCTTGCGTAATTCCTTCCGCAGCCGCAACATCGGACAGCTCGATAAACACATCCTCCAGATTGCCCGGCTTCAGGGT
>JAZRJO010000035.1:0-6591 GCA_045645825.1 Acetatifactor sp.
TTCTTTTTCTTTGGAGGTTTCTCTGCTTCCTTAATGTGCTTATCACTGATTTCCTCTAATGCGGTTAGTATTTCGTCACGCTTCATAACGGTATCCCTCCTTCACAAGGTATTCTTTCAAACTGTTTCTAATTCTGTTCAATCTCACAGAAACTGCATTTTCCTGCATTTTCAGTTCCCTTGCTATTTCACCTACAGAATCACCAAACCAGTAACGGCTTATGAAAATATAACGGTTTTCCTTTGATTTTGAATCTAAGAACCGGTCCATAGTGCGTCCTAATTCCCTTGCATCAATCAGCTGCTCCACATCTCCTCCCGGCAAACAACCATCCAGTTCTTCTAAAGAAACATCGTATCGGCCATCTCTCTTTTTAGCGGTATCCCTATGTAGTCTCTTTAACGCAGTATTTCTCCCGGTACGGTATACATACGGAGCCAGAGGATCCGGTGATACAGGCGGAATAGCATTCCAGAGCGCAAAATAAGTATCATTGGTACACTCTTCTGCATCCAATTGATTTTCCAAAATATTATAGGCAATACGATATAACTGCTTACCAAATCTTGTACTCAATTCACTTATTGCATTCTCTGCTCTTGCAAATAATAATTGGACGATTTTCTTATCTTCCATTACATTCCAATCCTCCTTTCACCTATATTCACCGCTTTTATGTATCTAATCTTACATATTTTTTTATTTTCCTTACCACTCCCTACTGAAGTAACTCAGATTTCTCTCCACACAATCTCTATTTCTTCTCCATCCTCTATCTGCTCAGAAACCCAGTCCTTGTAATCAGCACCGTCCATGAGCATAAGCTCCCCGGTTTCCTCAACAGATATCCGATAGACCATACCATCCCCATCTATGTCAATGTTATCCGGGAATTTCACTCCTTGGTAGTCTTTTTCATATAATCGTTTTTCCCAGGCATCTACTTCCCAGAGTTTTACATATTCATCTGGCTCACCGCTATAATCATATATGTAATATGGCCAGAATTCACCATTGTCAGAATAACCATGATTATGGGAGCATTCTGCTATGATAATTCCATTAGAATAAAAGGTTGCAGACGGCCAGACAACCAATTCCTGCCGGAACTGATACATATCATCCAAACTTTCATCAAACTGATACACATAATAGCCCATATCAGCCATACAGGTTCCACCAATATTCAACAGCAATTCCTTCTGTCCGTCCATATCAATATCCTGAATTGCCATGCTGTTATCAAAGGCTTCTCCGCCTCCAACATAAGCAGCCTTTCCATCCGGCAGCAATCTGCCAACTTTCAGGTTCTGTAAGGCTGTCTCAACCCCACTTTCCAAATTAGTGCCAAGCTCCACCTCTGAATTTCCGCTAAGATAATCTCTGTTAACAGGCACATTTTGTACAAACTTCCAATTCAGTCCCCGGTCTAATGACTGATACAATCCCTGACAAAATCCTAATTCATCATCATAATAATCACCATCTGCGCCTTGCCCTACTTCCAGATACAGGATCCCTTTCTCTTCATACACTTTTTCCGGCATAATAAAAGGATTATAGTAAGTTCCATCTACAAACTTTGCTCTGGCAGAAGGATATCCTACTATTTCCCAGCTGCTGCCACCATCTTCTGTACGATACAAACTTCCATAGGATCCTGCCCCATGAGCCAGACAACTAAATCCCAAATTTTCATCTATAAAAGTGATCCACCTGGACTCTCCTCCGGATCCATTGTAAGGATCAGGATTTACAAAAGCGCAGGTCTTTCCATGATCCTCTACTCCTATCAATACATAAAAGCTGGATCCCAACGCACGGTCCACTGCTACCATCCGATATTCCATGCCACCATCTGTCTGGAAACTACAGGCTGGCTCAAGGGTCATGTAATAATCCTTGGATTCCTGACTGACTTCTTTTGCAACCTCTTCTCCTGCCGTTTTATTCCCCACACTATCCACTTTCGGCATATGGAGTATTTCATCAATCCGGGTATATAAATCGTTATAGATAAGCGTTCTGTCATACTCCTCCATACGAATCGTAGGCTGGAACACGAAATTATTCTCGGAAACAATCATAGAGAATGTCCGGAAAAACTGTGACTCTTTCGCTATAGCCTCCACGCTGATACAATACTCCAGATAGTCGCAGAATTTTTCACAAAAGTTCATAATATCTCTGTCATAGGCAGACGAAAGCCGAAAACAAGGAATATACTTTGTTGCAGCTCCATCTCCAGATCTTGACCACTCTGTGTTCATATAATACTTCCGGAAGTAAATATCTGAGATATATTTGAAATAGGCGTTCAGATAATTATCAACCAATGCATCTTTGCCCTGTTCCACATAAAAATCAAAGCTACCCTCCTGCGGCTGACTAACCTGCGCACGGAATTGATACACCGAATCATCCTTGTTAAGAAACGCCGTCCTTTCGCCGTACCTCTCCTTAACCATGGCAATAACTTCCTCATCGTTAAACCAGGGATCGGATGTACTGTTTATATTTTCTGTTCTTTTATAGTGAAACTCATACCGTAAAAATAAAAGTACACATCCCAATAAAAGTATGAGTATTCCCAAAATCAAACCTATAATTTTCATAATTTTTTTCAATTTTCCAACCTCTTTCCGTCCGGTTCTACAGAATTCCCATTTACAGTTCGTCCAGGATTTCTTTCTTTTTCTGCTCATACTCTTCTCTGGTGATCAATGACTGCATATAAAGATTGGTCAGTTTCTTAAGCCTTTCTTCTACACTTTCAGCTTCCGGCTTATCTGTCCTGTCAAAATTTCCTTCTGTCTTATACAAATGCCGTTGGAAACCGTTATGGGTAGTAACGGTGACATCTTCCCCATCCTCGTCGATTTCAATCACATGGCTATCAATCTGCTTATCCGTAAAACCATTCCGGTAATGAACAAATGTGATGCAGCCGACCACCGCAGTCCACAAAACACCAAATATTCCAAATATCGGAATTGCAATAAACACTCCGATGAGACAAAAAATAATTCCAACTACAAACCCTGCCTTTGACTGACCTTTTCCGGGTCTTACATGTATCTTTTTTGACATTTTCTCACACTCCTATATACTTAATGTTATCATCTCTTTCCTGCCATTAGTCCCTCGTTATCTGCCTGCACAGAAATTCGTCCAGTCTTTCCTTTCCCTCTTGTCCTCTCTGCGAGCATACTGTGCAGACCCATGTCAACAGAGCAACAGCAATCGTCCAACCCAGACCAAACAGTACAAAGAACGGTACATCCACAATTTTCAAAATCAATAATGTAAGTAAAAATTGCACTATAACTGACACAGGATCTGTCAGCCCGCGGAACACATGGTAGGAAACCTCTGTCCTACCATCCCTATCACGTATAATTCCCATTGCTTTGTTGTAAATCGGATGATTTCGTCTCATAAATTCTTCACCGCTGTAATAATTTAGCGAAAACACCTTTCCCATGCACCATCCAATATAACGTTCCTGCCCCAGCATCAGGCAACTATCGAATCTATCACGCAGAATATCAGTATACTCACCAGCTGTTTCATCGATTAAAATCTTCATGCTTATCCTCCTGTAGCATTGTATGGTCGTACAATTTCTTTAGCACACTTTCATTATATTACATACTTACCCTGCTGCATAGATAATATTTGCGCACTATACCGAATGAAAACGTGCAGCAGACCCACATAAATATTCCATGCCTTTTAATTTTCCAATCCATTGAGTGCAATCACCTTCAGTTCCCACTGACCGGCCCCGTCATCCACACCGGCAATCCATATCTGACCGGTTGCCCCCATCATGATGCCCTGATAATTGCAAAACATTTCCCGGCAACTTTCTGCCGCGATTCCGTCTACAAATGCCTGATTCAGCTTACCATCGATATCCATAGCCAGAAATTCCTCGTTGCTTTTGACCAACTCCTCACCAATTTGAATCGGATAGGCAAGTTTTACAGAGAGAGACTCCCAATCCTTCAAAACAACATTTTCTTTTATGCCGAATGCAAACTCCTCCACTTCCTTGGCAGAAGCAGAAGTAGCCACACTGTAGTAGTCTTCTGCTGTTTCCGGTCCGACTCCCAGCAAGAGTTTTAACTCTTCTGTAAATGCCTCGTCTCCAGGCACATAATCGTTTACTGTGAGCATCCTATAAGACAATGCTCCTCCATCCTTCACTACACACAGATAGGTATTCGGAGATTGTGCTGAAACCCAGCCTTCCTCATCTATGGTGCTGTTTTCGGCCGGCTTCAAATTCTCCGGATTATTTACTAAAAACGAATATTCTAAGCGATACACTGTAACCGCTTTGTCATTAAGGAATTCTATGGATGTCTGATAATAATATTCTTCCGTCAGTGAATCGATTCTCCAGTTAATGTATCCCGATCCTTCCATCTGCGCAAACTGCTTGGATACTACTTCTTTCGCCATCACAAGTGGAGTTCCGGTAACTGATACAGTCTCAGATATCAGCCCCAATTCCTCATCCTTAGGCAGACCTTTAGAAAGTTCCTTATTAGCTTCGCCAAAAAGGTAATATCCATCCTCGTTGTTGTCAGGCGCATCTTCTTCGTCTGGATTTGTCAGCAGTCCTATGCCTAGCGCAACACAGGCCGCCGCAGCCACCAGAACCACCCAAAGTGTAGGCTTCTTCCAATTGGCCAGGTTACGGATTCTTCCACCGGTATCGCCCTCACCAAAAGCCAGTGGTACACCTGCAATGATTGTCTTTCCGGTGGCAAGACTTAAAAGGGATGCGGTATAGTCTGTCAGAATGCCGTCACCCAGTTTTTTCACCACAGCCTCATCGCAACTCATTTCCATATCCTTGCCGGCATAGACAAAAGCTACCCAAACCAGCGGATTGAACCAATGGATGCTAAGGGCCAGAAAAGCCAGCGCTTTCATGATATGGTCACCTCTTCGAATGTGGTGCTGCTCGTGAAGGATGATATAGGACTGCTGCCGCTCCTGTATATCAGAAGGCAGATAGATCTTTGGACGAATCAGTCCCATAACAAAAGGGGTTGTAATCTCATCAGCCAGATAAATGTTCTCCCGCAATGGCGAAGCGATCAACAGCTTACTACGCAGCCTAAAATAGGATGTCACACTATACACCGCCATAACCAGAACACCGATTAACCATACATAGGTCCCAATGGTTATAGGCGCTTCCAAAGGATCGGCTACAAACTGTTCTTCCCCTTGGGGCAGGGTAATGTTGATTGCTTCACTGACACCGGGAATTGGAAGTGTAACTGCTGGATACTCTGTATGTACGATATTCTCCGGTACATACGCAATAGTGCTGGTTCTGTTACTCGTATCCTCAGTCGGTGCATTCATTAGCCCAAACAAAGAGAAACCAGACGAAATCGATACCGGGCAAAGCAAGCGAAACAACACCACAGCCCACAGGGCATAGGAAATGACCTTGGGTGCCTTTTTAAGCAATAAGCGGAGCAACAGCACGCAAATAATTGCAACACTGGCAGTCATGCTCATATTCAAAAGCTTGGGAAGAAAAATGTAAAAATCCATACCGTCACCTCCTGAATCCATCAATGATTTTCTTTAAATCTTCAATCTCTGCGCCGGACATCTTTTTCCGGGAACCAAATGCCGTCAGAAATGCCGGCAGGGATCCGTCAAAGGTCTCCTCCACAAACCGCTCACTCTGAAGGGCATAGAACTCCTCCCGGGAGATTAGGGATGTGACAACGCCTCCCTGATTCTGAAAGATACCCCGCTCACACAACCGTTTCAATACAGTGTAAGAAGTGGTAGCCTTCCAGCTTAATTCTTTTTCGGCCATCTTCACAAGTTGACCGGAAGTAATTGGCTCATTATTCCAGATGAAGTCCGCAAACTTAGACTCCAGAGAACCCATTTTTTTGTTGCTCATAGTAACCCTCCTGTTACTCTACATATTGTAGAGTAATTACACTCTACGGTATGTAGAGTGTTTTGTCAATACCTTTATCAATAGATTTCAGATTTTCTTTCCACTGTTACTTGCATTTTTTGTCAAAATCTAGTATTCTTATAGTAATAGGCAAAGATTGCCCAAAAAAACATTGGAGGAAGCTTATGGCTAAAAATGTACAAGACATTCTGAATCTCATCAAAGAAAACAATATTCAGATGGTAGATTTTAAAATTGTGGACATCAATGGTCAATATCGTCATGTAACCATTCCTGCCGAACAGTTCAATGAAGACACCATCAAGGATGGTATCGGTTTTGACGCATCCAACTATGGTTATGCCGTGGTGGAGAAAAGTGACATGGTATTTATCCCGGATCTGGATACTGCAATGGTAGACCCTTTCTGTGGAATTCCTACCTTGTCCCTTACCGGTAATGCTATGATCATCGATTATCCGGAGAACAGACCTCTGGATCAGTATCCCCGTAACATCGTTCAAGCCGCTGAACAGTATATGAAAGATACCGGCATCGCAGATACCATGCTGATCCTGCCGGAATTTGCATTCCTTCTCTTTGACAATGTGGGCTGGTCCGTACAACCCAATAATATCTCCATG
>JAZRJO010000036.1:0-3653 GCA_045645825.1 Acetatifactor sp.
ATCCGACTTATAGTGTATTCACATAATTCTGGCTCTGCTGTGCCCTCCTGGTTCCCGGGAACAGTTCTGTCACTTTCTTGTAAGTAGAGATGGCCTTCTCCTTGTCACCACTGTGCTGATAAGAACGAGCCAGGAAGTATAAGGATTCTGCATCTGCCGCATTATAATACACGGCATTTCCAAGGCTTTCTATGGACTTGGTATAATTCTTGGCATTGTAAGCTGCTATGCCCTCATCATAGTATGTCTTGGCCACTACAGGTCCCACTGTGGCAAACAGTGCATCATATAACCTCTTAAACTCTTCCGAAGTCTGCTCCAGATCAATGCCTTCTTTGATCTCCTCCAAACTCTTAGCCGCCGCTGCCGCATCCTTGGTCTCCAAATACGCTGATGCCACTGTAAAAAGACGCTTCATGGTATCGAAAGTACCATCCTTTCCAATATAACCTTCCAGCTCCTGATTCAGACCATCCACCACACTCTGAAGGCTGCTAAGCTGCTTCTCCATTTCTACTATGGTGGCATTCTTGTCATCCAGCTGATTGCCGATCTCTGCGATCTTACCATTGGCTTCATTATTCACTTCCGCAATCTTACCCGGCATGATCAGGAAAAAGACTGCTGCCACACCGATGATGATACCAAGTGCAATATTCAGAAGCGTACTCACGCCACTTCTCTTAGCTTCCTTTACGGTGAGGGGCTGGATAATGACCTCATTATCACTCTGATACCGGACTGCATCATCACTCTTACGCTTCACTGTAGACTTTCCTGACGCATCAGGGGAAAGTACCAGATCTACTTCCTTCATATAGCGCAGTGCCAGAGTATTGTTCCTGTCAATCTCCAGACACTTCCTAAGTTCCCTCTTGGCTTTATCCCATTGCTCGGAATCGATAAAAAGCAGGGCCAAAAGCTGATGGGCCCGCACCAATCTGGGATTCATGGAAAGCACCTTCTTTAACTGGATCATGGCCAGATCCTTGCTTCCCTGCAGGCAGTAATTGTATGCCTGATTATACTTCCTACTGGTCTGATTCATCATATCCAGCCTGGAAGCATTGGACTGAATCATATCAATATAATCATCTGCGATATTCTTCTCCGGTCGTAAGTTCTTACTGATGACCCACTCACTGAGTGCCGCCACTGCTTCTCCCAACTCAAAATACACCAGCCCTAACAGGTTCCTGGCTTCAATATGATTCTTATTAAACTTCAGACTCTGGCGCAGACTAATCACAGCACCTGACAGATCTCTGACGTTTGCCTTCTCCAGCCCTTCATTATAATACATATTGGACACATGCATAATCTTCTTGTACAGGGATACATCCACGCCGCAGGCTGTGCAGAAGTCATGCTCCGATAAGTTGCAGCCGCAATTATAACAAACCATATCCTATCCCCTATTCTTCACTCTTGTCTCTTGATTCCTGAACCATCTTCACAAGCAGATCTGCCATGTCCGTAAGATCCTGATTGTATATTGCTTCCTCTGCATCCTCCAGCTCCAGGACAGGATGAAATTTCTTCAGTTCCTCTTCAAAATTGATCATGATTTACCAACTCCTTAATCTCTCCGACCAGGTACAGACTGCCGGCGATATAAATCCTCATACCGTCTCTGCCTGCCACCAGTTCGCGAAGGGCTGTGCCCACATCTTCATATAAAGTATATGCACACCCCGGGTATCTACGCATGATTTCTTCCAGACATGAAAGAGAAGCAGCTCTGTTACCCTTCATATGGGCAATGGCAATCTCCCGAAAGAGACCGGAACCTACCAGCTTCGCCACCATGCTTTCGTAATCTTTATCTGACACGACACTAAACAACAGCTTCCTGCCGTCACAGCCGTCTAAAGCAACAGTCTCCAGAAAGGCCCTGATGCCATCTTCATTGTGCGCACCATCCACATACACTTCCGGCAGAATCTCTTCCATACGCCCTGCCCAGAAGCAACTTTTAAGCCCCTGTCTGACCTGCTCTATGGTAATCTCTTCCGATTCATCCAATACCTCAATGGCACGAACTGCCAATGCCGCATTCTCCACCTGGTAAGACGCAATCGTAGAAATAGAAAACCTAACATTATTATCATAACGGTATTGCAGGGAAAAATCAATGGTTTTCTTATTAAATTTTAGCTTTTTATAGCAATTTTTCGACACAGGATAAGATCTTACATGAAGGACGGCCGCTCTCTCTTCGAAAACTGCCGATGCCTCCTGCTCCACATCACTATAAACCACCGGAGCACCGCTGTGCATGATACCTGCCTTCTCCCCGGCAATGGCTGTGATCGTATCTCCCAGATACTCCACATGCTCCAGACTGATTCGTGTGATCACAGCCAATTCCTTTTTTGCCACACTATTGGTGGCATCCAGCCGCCCGCCCAAACCAGTCTCCAGAATACAATAATCCAGCTCTTCTTTGGAGAAGAGTAACATGGCCATGAAGAACAAGTACTCAAAAAAGGTAGGATGATATCCTTCACCGGCTGCCAACGCCTCCCAGTCAAGCCTGTCATATAAGTACAAAAATGCCTCCAGAAAAGTCTCCTTCTCCGGCATCTTCCCATTTATCACAAAACGCTCCCGCACGTCCACCAGATGTGGCGAAGTAAATACCGCCACACGCTTGCCCGCCGCCTCCAGGATGGAACGCATGTAGGCACAGGTAGAACCTTTGCCATTGGTTCCTGCCACATGAATGATCCGTAACTTCTGATCCGGGTCACCCAGCTTATGCAAAAACTTCCTGGTGTCTTCAACAGAATTCTTGGTGGTAAATTTGGGAGTATTGTATAAATAATCTACAGCTTGTTCAAAGGTTGTAATGTGCTGTTTTGTCATAATTTCCCCCTCCGATCTGAAGGTTTACAGTCTGTATACCGGACTGATACTATGTTATGATAGCACAAATGCAGGCTTTTAGCAAGCCGAACAAACACTTCTGCCAATTAGGTGTCCGGTGGCATTGCTCCATTTATTCCTCCTACTTATTTTTGTAAACCTAAAATTTATGCCATTCTTATTAATATTCTTTTTCAATATCTATACCACCGTTTTATTTTTCCATAATATGTGTTATATAAATTTTAGTATATTCAAATTCCACCAATGAGAAAAGGAGCGGTAAGAAATGGATTTAGGAAGCAAAATCAAAGAACTTCGCATAGCAAAAGGCATGTCTCAGAAAAAGCTGGCGAAACTCCTTCATGTCTCTAACGGTACGCTGTCTTCCTATGAAAACAATCGCTACGAACCGCCCCTCCATCTCTTATGCAAAATTGCCGATTTATTTGAAGTTCCCACGGATTATCTTTTGGGAAGGACACGTCTTCATCATAGTTTTCACATTCTAAACAATAAAATTAATAATAACTATACTATAGGACATCTGATGAACAAAATTATCTCTTTAGATGTACAGAACCAGGAAGAAATCCTATATTACACCGAATACCGCTTGTATCGCAACAATCAAGTAAAAACGGAATCGAGTAGGAGACGGTGACTAACCGCCGTCCTCTCACACCACCGTGCATACCGTTCGGTACACGGCGGTTTCAATAGTTGACGTGCATAGACTGATATGCTGTGGCTAAATCATAAAAGCCCCAGTGTGTCAGTCTTTC
>JAZRJO010000037.1:0-3478 GCA_045645825.1 Acetatifactor sp.
GAAAGTACTTGCGGGATCGGTATATAATCACTACAAACGTGTATTGATGCAGCCGAGCATCGATGTGGAACTGCAGAAGTCCAATATCCTTATGATTGGACCGACCGGAAGCGGTAAGACATACCTTGCACAGACGCTGGCTAAGCTGCTGAATGTACCATTCGCCATCGCAGATGCGACCGCGTTGACTGAGGCCGGATATGTGGGTGAGGATGTGGAAAATATTCTGCTGAAGCTGATCCAGGCGGCAGATTATGATATTGAGAGAGCCCAGTACGGCATTATTTATATTGATGAGATCGATAAGATCACCAAGAAAAGTGAGAATGTGTCCATCACCAGAGATGTATCCGGTGAAGGCGTTCAGCAGGCACTTTTGAAGATCGTGGAAGGTACGGTTGCAAGTGTGCCGCCACAGGGAGGTCGTAAACATCCTCATCAGGAGCTTCTGAGCATCGATACCTCCAATATCTTGTTTATCTGTGGTGGTGCTTTTGACGGACTGGAGAAGATCATTGAGGCCAGGCTGGACCGTAAGTCTATCGGTTTCAATACAGAGGTGACCAAGAAGTCCAATAAGATGACCGGTGAATTGTTTAAAGAGGTAACGCCTCAAGATCTGATCAAGTTTGGTCTGATACCTGAGTTTGTGGGCCGTGTACCTATCTGTGTTTCTTTGGAGGGACTTGATAAGGAAGCACTTGTCCGTATACTGAAGGAACCTAAGAATGCATTGATCAAGCAGTATCAGAAGCTGTTTGATATGGACGATGTGGAGCTTACGTTTGAGGAAGATGCCATAGAGACCATTGCAGAGAAGGCACTCGAGCGCAAGATAGGTGCCAGAGGACTGCGTTCTATTATGGAGAATACCATGATGGATCTGATGTATCAGATTCCGTCCGATGAGACAATAGAGTCCTGCGTAGTGACCAAGGGAGCTGTGGAAGGAACCAGCGAACCGCTTACGATTCACAGGGAAGCATTATCACGCAAAGCCAAGTAAGTAGGAAGACGCCGCTGGATTCAGCGGCGTTTGCTGTATTGATGAGGAAAAGAATATGACAATGAGTGAAAGGTTACCGGCAGTGGCACTTAGGGGAATGACCATATTGCCGGAGATGATGATACATTTTGATCTAAGCAGAAAGAAGTCCATCATGGCAGTGGAGCAGGCTATGATGGGGAATGATAAGGTTTTTCTGGTGACACAGAAAGACTCAGATGAGGAGAATCCCGGCCTTGAGGATGTGTTCCATGTAGGAACCATAGCTGCTGTGAAACAGATCAATAAGCTGCCAAATGGCATTGTGAGAGTGTTGGTTGAGGGGGAGAGACGAGGAGAACTGGTGGCTTTTGTGCCTGAGGAGGAAGAGTTTCTGCTGGCTCAGGTAAATGAACTCGCCTCCTTAGAGGGTGAGCTTAATGATGTGACGAAAGAAGCCATGATCCGTCAACTGGCAGAGCTGTTTGGAGGGTATAGCAAATATTATCCCAAGATCGGCCGCAGTATTGAGAAACAATTTCAGGTGCAGAAGAGCTTAGAGAAGCTGCTGGATGTGATCACCATGAGCATCCCGTTGTCTTATACTTCCAAGCAGAAGGTATTGGAGCTGTCCACCCTTGCAGAACGTTTTGAGTATTTGGCAGGGGTGCTTTCCAATGAAATAGAGATTGCCAAGATCAAGACAGAATTAAGTGAGCAGGTAAAGGGCAGGGTAGAAAAGCATCAGAAAGAGTATCTTTTGCGGGAGCAGATGAATTATATCAGACAGGAATTGGGGGAAGACGGTGGTTTCTCTGATGTGGAGCAGTTTGAGGAGGCACTTGGAAAGCTAAAGGCCAAGAAGGAAGTAAAGGAGCGTATCCGCAAGGAAATCTCACGCTTCAAGAGTCTGGCACCCAACAGTTCAGAAGCATCTGTGGAGCGGGGCTACATAGAGACACTGCTGGAGATGCCCTGGGATAAAATGTCCAAGGATCATACAGACATTAACCGGGCTGAAAATATTTTAGAGGCTCAGCATTATGGTCTGGAGCAGGTGAAGGAGCGTATCTTAGAGTTTCTTGCGGTCAGAAGTCTGACGAAGCAGGGGGGCAGCCCCATCATCTGTCTGGTGGGACCGCCCGGAACCGGTAAGACCTCTATTGCCAGAAGTGTGGCAGAGGCTCTGGACAAAAAGTATGTGCGCATCAGCTTGGGAGGCGTCAGGGATGAGGCGGAGATCCGCGGTCACCGTAAGACCTATGTGGGCGCCATGCCCGGAAGGATCGCCGGAGCGCTAAAGCAGGCAGGTGTCAAGAATCCCTTGATGCTGTTGGATGAGATCGATAAAGTGAGCAGCGATTATAAAGGCGATACTTCGGCTGCACTTTTAGAGGTGTTAGACAGCGAGCAGAACTGCAGATTCAGAGATCATTATATTGAGATTCCGGTGGATCTGTCGGAAGTGCTTTTTATAGCTACAGCCAATACCACCCAAACCATTCCGGGACCGCTTTTGGATCGTATGGAGATTATTGAGGTTACCAGCTACACTGCCAATGAGAAGTTCCACATAGCCAAGGAACATCTGGTGGAAAAGCAGTGGAAGAAGCACGGTCTTACAGGGGAACAGCTGTCAGTCAGCGACAATGCCTTACGTATGATCATAGAAGGGTATACCAGGGAAGCAGGTGTGCGAGAGCTGGAGCGTAAGCTGGGTGAAATCTGCCGTAAGGCAGCCAGAGAGATTCTAAAGAAGCCCGGAAGTCATATCAGGATCACCGGTCAGAATATGGAAAAGTATCTGGGACATATGAAGTTTATGCCGGATAAAAGAAATCTGACAGATGAGGTAGGAATCGTCCGGGGACTGGCCTGGACCAGCGTGGGCGGTGATACGTTGCAGATTGAGGTGAACGTTATGCCCGGTAAGGGTGATATCGATCTGACCGGACAAATGGGTGATGTAATGAAGGAGTCTGCCATTACCGGCATGAGCTATGTGCGTTCCATCAGCAAGCAGTATCAGATCAAAGAAGAGATGTTTAAGAAGAATGATTTTCACATCCATATTCCGGAAGGTGCAGTGCCTAAGGATGGTCCCAGCGCCGGAATCACCATGGCTACAGCCTTGATGTCAGCAGTCACAGGCATTCCCGTGCGTGCGGATGTGGCCATGACAGGTGAGATCACCCTGCGTGGAAGGGTGCTGCCCATAGGGGGACTGAAAGAAAAGCTGTTGGCAGCTAAGGTAGCCGGCATGAAGAAGGTGCTGGTACCGGAGGAAAATCGTCGTGATGTGGAAGAGATATCCAGAGAGATCAAAGGCGGCCTGGATACCGTCTTTGTAGAAAATATGACGCAAGTGCTTGCGCATGCACTGGCAGAGAAGGCACAGGAGGCAAAGGAAAAAAACGCTCCTGCAAAGAAAACGAGGTGAGTGTATGGTTATCAAAAAGGTAAGTCTGGAAACGGTTTGCGGCATTACCAGTA